>NZ_JBPETA010000048.1:0-19081 GCF_051710365.1 Symbiopectobacterium sp.
TCAGTATTGGTGACAGACCACCACAAGTATCCAACCTCAATTCTGTTCACAAGACCATCGTTGATGTTCTCGGCGAGCGATACCGTCGAATTTATTCTTAAAGTAGGTGCGGAATGACGGTTTTATTTCAGGATGCCATCATGACCCTACACGCCAATTCAGATGCCGTAAGCTACGCCAAAACTGCACACTCCCCGACAGCAGCAGAGACCGGAGATCGTATTGAACAGGTGAAGATCTCTTTAGCCTTTTTACCACTGGCAACGCCAGTGAGTGACGCCAAAGTGTTGACGGGACGCCAAAAGCCATTGACGGAAGTCGCGATCATATTCGCTGAAATCCGCACGCGGGATGGCTTTGAGGGCGTAGGGTTCAGCTACTCCAAACGCGCGGGGGGTCAGGGTATTTATGCACACGCCAAAGAGATTGCCGATAATCTGCTCGGCGAAGACCCTAACGATATCGACAAGATTTATACCAAACTGCTGTGGGCTGGTGCTTCCGTCGGGCGCAGCGGTATGGCAGTACAAGCAATTTCTCCGATTGATATTGCGCTGTGGGACATGAAGGCCAAACGCGCCAGATTACCGCTGGCCAAGCTACTGGGCGCCCACCGCGATTCGGTGCAATGCTATAACACCTCTGGCGGTTTCCTGCATACGCCGCTTGAGCAGGTACTGAAAAACGTGGTGATTTCCCGCGAAAATGGCATTGGCGGCATTAAAATCAAAGTCAGCCAACCGAATACACAAAAGATATTCGCCGCCTTACCGCCGTGCGCCAGGCGTTGGGCGATGACTTCCCGTTAATGGTCGATGCCAGCCAGCAATGGGATCGTGAAACCGCCATCCGTATGGGCAGAAAAATGGAGGCGTTCAATCTGGTGTGGATTGAAGAACCGCTGGATGCCTATGATGTCGAAGGCCATGCGGCGTTGGCAACTGCACTGGACACCCCGATTGCTACCGGCGAAATGCTGACCAGTTTCCGGGAACATGAGCAACTGATCCTCGGCAACGCCTGCGATTTCGTTCAGCCAGACGCCCCGCGCGTTGGCGGCGTGACGCCGTTTTTGAAAATCATGGATCTGGCGGCCAAACACGGTAAGAAACTGGCACCGCATCTCGCGATGGAAGTGCACCTGCACCTCGCCGCAGCCTACCCCATCGAACCCTGGCTGGAACACTTTGAATGGTTGAACCCGCTGTTTAACGAACAGTTGGAGCTGCGTGATGGCCGGATGTGGGTCTCTGACCGCCCGGGATTGGGCTTCACCATCAGCGAGCAGGCGCGGCGCTGGACGGTGCAAACCTGTGAATTCAAGTAATCGGTAGCGCATCCCGTTGCGGCTCGTGCGGGTCTGTCTGGTCACAACGTAAGATGCTTTGGTGCACCTTTAGCACACGTGCTGTTTCCATCCGTTGATGAACTCCGCCGGAAACAGCACGTTTTTTAAGGCACTCAAATGAAGGAGAAGGCGTCGCTGTAGAGGTGGTCAATCAACGCACCACGCTCGTTACAAAAGCGCTCGCGGGCAATTTTTGCCATTTCAAAGCGGCCTGCAATGTAGATATCATGACCTGACAGTGTGCCGTAATCCTGCAATACCGCGCTGAGCACCGTACCCGTTCTGCCGTGCCACTCCTGTTCCGGTTGCTCAACCACAGGGATAACCTGCAAATTCGCGTGTTGGCTCGCCAGAGCCTGTAGCTCGGTCAAATCATACAGATGCTTGATCTCCCGCCCACCCCAGTAGATCGCTATCTCGCGCTCGAGTTGATGCGCCAGCACCGTCAGCAGGATAGAACGCGCATAAGAGAACCCCGTGCCGCCGGCAATCAGGATCAGCGGACGATCGCTCTCTTCGCGCAGCCAGGCCTCACCGTGGGGGATATCCACCGTCAGAGAACGCTCTTTCAGAATACGATCCATCACCGCCATCGCATACAAGTTCAGCTCTGAGGCCCCCACGTGCAGCTCGATAAACTGCTGTTCCATCGGCGTTGATGCCATCGAGAACGGGCGCTTATCACGCTCATCCATTACCACCATCAAATACTGACCGGCACGGAAAGAGAAAGGAGCTTCCGGCAACAAACGTACCCGATAAACCGTATCCGTTATCGCCTCTACGGATGTCACTTTACAGCTCAATGTTGTCATGCATTCCCTCTAAGGGTGATAAAAGCAAAACGAGTAACAGCGGCACACCATACATCAAGCACACGGCGGGCTGTCGTTAAAAATGGCAAGCTCATCCCATATGGCATCGATACGGGCACACACCTCAGGATCCTTCTTGATGGGATGCCCCCACTCGCGCTGAGTTTCACCGGGCCACTTATTGGTGGCATCCAGCCCCATTTTGGAACCCAGCCCCGACACCGGCGACGCGAAATCCAGATAGTCTATTGGCGTATTTTCCATCAATACCGTATCTCGTGCCGGGTCCATACGGGTGGTAATCGCCCAGATAACGTCTTTCCAGTCACGCGCATTGGTGTCGTCATCGCAGACAATGACAAACTTGGTATACATAAACTGGCGCAGGAAAGACCATACGCCCATCATCACCCGTTTGGCATGACCGGCGTACTGTTTTTTCATGGTGACGACTGCCAGACGATAGGAACACCCTTCCGGCGGCAGGTAAAAATCGACAATTTCCGGGAATTGTTTTTGCAAAATCGGCACGAACACTTCATTCAGCGCCACCCCTAATACGGCAGGTTCATCGGGTGGGCGTCCGGTATAAGTAGAGTGGTAAATGGCATCCTGACGCTGCGTCACATGCGTAACAGTAAACACCGGGAAGTTATCCACCTCATTGTAATAGCCGGTGTGATCGCCATACGGCCCTTCCGCCGCCATTTCTCCCGGTTCAATGTACCCTTCCAGCACAATTTCCGCGCTGGCGGGCACTTCCAAATCATTGGAGAGACATTTCACCACTTCGGTTTTATAACCGCGCAGTAGCCCGGCAAAGGCGTATTCGGAAAGCGTATCTGGCACCGGGGTTACTGCACCAAGGATAGTCGCCGGATCGGCACCGAGCGCGACAGAAACCGGGAAGCGTTGACCGGGATTTTCCTGACACCACTCATGGAAATCCAACGCGCCGCCGCGATGAGATAACCACCGCATGATCAGCTTGTTTTTACCAAGCACCTGCTGGCGATAAATACCGATATTCTGACGCGCCTTGTGCGGCCCGCGTGTAACCGTTAAGCCCCAGGTGATCAAGGGAGCAGCATCTTCCGGCCAGCACTGCATCACAGGAATACGGGTCAGATCGACGTCTTCCCCAGACCAGACCTGCTCCTGACAAGGAGCCGATGACAGCCGTTTGGTGGGCATATTGAGCACCTGACGGAATTTGGGCATGTTTTCCATCAAGTCTCGGAATCCTTTGGGCGGCTCAGGCTCTTTCAAAAAGGCCAGCAGCTTGCCGACATCACGCAGCGCCGTCACGCTATCCTGTCCCATGCCCATTGCCACCCGCTCCGGGGTGCCGAACAGGTTGCACAGCACGGGCATGGTATAACCGGTGGGATTTTCAAACAGCAACGCCGGACCGCCCGCACGCAGCGTTCTGTCGGCAATCTCCGTCATTTCCAAATGGGGGCTGACAGGGTGGCGAATGCGTTTCAGTTCTCCCTTCTGTTCAAGAAGCGCGAGAAATTCACGTAAATCACGATATTTCATGCTGATTGTCAATGCAGTCTGTGAAAACGACATTATAAGGTTTCTTGCCAATTCTGTCGCTTCTTCATGCCGCTATTTATCCGCACAGGGTTTTGTTATGCTTCCCGGCAATGCTCATCGACTGACAGATCATCGACACAACACATTATGGAAGCCTGGTATTTATTGTATTGCAAACGTGGGCAGCTGCTGCGCGCCAAGGAACATCTTGAACGCCAGGCCGTTAACTGCCTGAGCCCGATGATCAAAATGGAAAAGATCGTGCGGGGAAAACGCGTGGAAGTCAGCGAGCCACTGTTTCCCAACTACCTGTTTATTGAATTCGATCCCGAACGCATCCATACCACCACGATTGCCGCAACACGGGGCGTCAGCCACTTTATCCGTTTCGGCGCTCTGCCTGCGGTCATTCCCGTGACCGTCATTACCGAACTGACGCAACACCCGGTACAGATGATTCACGATCCACAAGCACCGTATCCCGGGGACACCGTGCTGATCACCGAAGGGGTGTTTACCGGGCTACAGGCGATTTACAGTGAACCTGACGGTGAAGCCCGCTCCATGCTGCTGCTCAATTTTCTCAACAAGCAGGTGCCGCAAAGCCTCGATAATCGCCAGTTCAAAAAGCTGTAGTCAGGCTACCCGACAAAAGAAACGCCGCCGGTGAGAACACTCACGGGCGGCGAACGGATAGGTCTGAGCGGATAGGACGATTAGCGGGAAAGCTGTTCGTCACGCAGCCATTGTGCGACCTGCTTGGCAAAATAGGTCAGCACGCCGTCGGCCCCTGCGCGATTGAAGCACAGCAGTGACTCCATCACCAGCGGCTGCTCCTGAAGCCAGCCGTTGCGAATGGCGGCCATGTGCATGGCATACTCACCGGAGACCTGATAGGCAAAGGTCGGCACGCCAAACGTTTCTTTAACACGATGCAGCACATCCAGATAGGGCATACCGGGTTTCACCATCACCATGTCCGCGCCTTCCTGCAAATCCTGAGCGACTTCCTGTAAGGCTTCATCCCCGTTGGCCGGGTCCATCTGATAGGTTTTTTTGTTACCGCCTTTCAGATTGCTTGCCGAACCTACCGCATCGCGGAAAGGCCCATAGTAGCAAGAGGCATATTTTGCCGAGTAAGCCATGATCTGGGTGTTCACCAGATGCTGCGCTTCCAGCTCGGCACGAATGGCACCAATGCGCCCATCCATCATGTCGCTTGGTGCAATGATTTCCGCACCCGCTTGTGCATGACACAGCGCCTGACGCACCAGAACGGATTTGGTGATGTCATTTATCACATAGCCATCTTCATCAATAATGCCGTCTTGCCCATGCGTGGTATAAGGATCCAGGGCAACGTCTGTCAGCAACCCCAACTCCGGCACTGCATCTTTAAGCGTGCGGATCACACGCGGCACCAACCCTTCGGGGTTGTAGGCTTCTTCGGCGTTCAGCGACTTCTTATCGGTATCGATCACCGGAAACAGTGAGAGCACCGGGATACCCAGCTTGGCGAGTTCTTCCGCCTCTTTCACCAGTAGATCCAGTGTCATGCGGTATACGCCCGGCATCGAAGGCACTTCCTGACGCTGATTTTTGCCTTCCATCACAAAGACAGGATAAATCAGATCATTGACCGTCAACTGATTTTCAGCAACAAGGCGACGGCTGAAATCATGACGGCGTAAACGGCGCAGGCGACGGCCGGGAAAAGCGCCAGGAAAAACATTGCTCATAATTATTCTCCAGAATCATGGCAGCCGGAAAATCCGGCGTGCGTTTTCATCTACTTTTTGCCCCAACATCCTGGCGTCTTCATCGCGCCAGGCAGCAACCTGCTGAACGATATGCGGCAAAAAGCAGGGTTCATTACGCCGGGATGCAGGTTTTGGTGATAAATCCCGGGGTAACAAATAGGGCGCGTCTGTTTCCAATAACAGGCGGTCGATGGGAATCTGTTTTAGCAGATGGCGAAGTGCAATTCCGCGTCGCTCATCGCACACCCAACCGGTGATGCCAATCGAAAGCCCAAGACGCAAGCACTCATCCAACTCCTGTTCAGTCCCCGTGAAACAGTGCAGCACCGCTCCCGGCAGCTTATCCAGCCAGGGAGAGAGTAGCGCGATAAAACGCTCATGGGCGTCACGGCAATGCAAGAATACGGGTAACATCCGCTCTGCTGCCAACGCTAACTGCGCGGAAAAGGCGTGTTCCTGCTCATCAGGCGTTGAGAAATTGCGATTAAAGTCCAGTCCACACTCGCCCAGCGCTACAACAGCAGGCTGTTGCGCCAACTGCGAAATCCGCTCCGCCACCGCCGTCGACCAACTGCTGGCATCATGGGGATGCACACCCGCCGTCGACCAGCAATAGTTTGGGTATTTCTGTGCCAGTGCCAGCGCCTGCTCACTTTCATGCAGGTTGGTTCCGGTGATGATCATTCCGCTCACCGCAAACGCCTGAGCACGCTCAATGACCAGAGCACGATCGTGAGCAAATTGGCTATTGGTCAGATTGACGCCGATATCAAACATGGACATTCCTGAAGGGTAATGACACTCCCGCTCCGGCGAGCGAGTCCCGAAGGGAAGCAGATGCAGATTGGAGGAAATCCCCGCCTAAGCGGGGATAACAACAGGATTCAGGACGATGGACCTTCGTTGCTTTCTTCTGCCTCGCGTTCTTCCGCCTCATACTGACGGCGTCCTTTCCCCACGTAAAAACGCGAGCAGAACAGGCCGACTTCAAACAACAGGTACATCGGAATAGCTAACAACGTCTGCGAGAACACGTCCGGCGGCGTCAGCAGCATACCGACAACGAAAGCGCCAACCAGCACATAAGGCCGCTTCTTCTTCAAATCTTCCGTGTTGGTCACACCGCTCCAGCACAGCAGCACAATAGCAATAGGTACCTGGAAAGAGACGCCAAACGCCATAAACAGCGCCATCACGAAATCGAGGTAGTTATTGATATCGGTGGCGATTTGCACCCCCTGCGGTGCTGTCTTGGCAAAAAAACCAAACGCCAGTGGGAACACCACAAAGTAGGCAAATGCCATACCCGCATAGAACAGCAGGCTGCTGGAGAACAGCAACGGCATCATCAGGCGACGTTCATGTTTGTACAACGCCGGAGCGATAAACGCCCAGACTTGATACAACACCAACGGTGCAGCGACAAACACCGACACGATCATCGTGAGTTTAATCGGCGTAAAGAACGGGGAGGCCACATCAGTGGCAATCATACTGGCCCCGGCAGGCAGTTGTTCAATAAGCGGTGCCGAAACAATCTGATAGATGTCGTTAGCAAAAAAAACCAGCACGACAAATACGCCCAGCACACAAAGAATGCTGTTTAACAGGCGCTTACGAAGCTCAATCAGGTGACTGATTAACGGTTGTGTATCTTCAACGGCCATAGACTAGCGTTCATCAGCAGAGGGTTGGGAAGGCGCGACAGCCGGTGCAGGCGCTGCGCGCTTATTGGGCACATCATCGGTCGGTGCCACGGCAGCGACAGCTGGCGTATTGTCAGGCAGAGCCGTTGCAGAAGGCGCTTCTGGTGCGCTATTCACTGCCGCAGGCGGTGCCACATCGATAAGGGATGAGGATGGCGCAGCGGCGGGTTGGTCGACAGACGGTAACGCTGCTGGCGAAGACGCCTGCTCAGCGTTGATAACCCCATCATGAGCTGCCTCAGCATCCGCCAGCGGCTTATGCGGCACCTCACCCAGTTGCGCCGTGGCGCTGTCACCGGGTTTCGCATAACCGCGTCGCATCGCATCCGCCGCTTCTTTGAGTTCGTCCATAGAGGCTTTCAGCTCTGGAGAAAGGTTTTTCAGGCTAGCCTGCTCCACCTTCTTCAAACTGTCCTGCAACTCTTGCAACTTCAACTCTTGGGTCAGCTCATTTTGCACCGTAGACGCCAGCGAGCGCAGCGTTCTGACCCAACCAGCAATCGTTTTAACCGCAACGGGCAGGCGTTCAGGCCCGAGTACTAACAGGCCGATCACCATTACGAGCATTAGCTCACCAAATCCGATATCAAACACCGATTATACCTGCTCTTTATGCTGGCTCTTCGTTTCTTCTGATTTTGCGTCAGCCTGTTGTTCCGTGATGGACTTCGTCGCGAAATCGGCATCCTGCTGTGTTTTTTCATTCTGGTTTGCAGATGCGCTGTCAGCGGGCGAAGGTTGGTCATCGCTGATGGCTTTTTTAAAGCCTTTAATCGATGCGCCCAAATCGGAGCCTATCGTTCTCAGCTTGTTAGTACCAAACAGCAGCACCATGATCACCGCAATGATCAACAAATTCCAAATACTAATACCACCCATACCAATTACCTCTTTTCTACAAAGGGGAATTATCCATCATCTTTTTTCACACCGCAAACATTCGTGTGTGCATTGGTGTCCGAAAACGAGTCACCGCGCGTTATTCTTTACCTAGAGAATGCATGCCCAGAGGATGCGCTCGGTTTACGTTTCCTGCAACGCCTTTTTCCTGCGGCGGAAAGGCATATAAGGTCAAAGCCGTAACTATTATATACGGCTATTAATAGCGTCTATCATGATCTGCTTCAACGTGTACGACGCCAACCAATGACCCAGCTCACAACACCAGCGGCCATTAACCCCGCCGAAATCACTTCCGGGAGATCCTGACGCCCCACCAACATGAGTAACCCAGCCAGTAGCAACGTCGCGCCAACGCCAAGTAAATAATGCGACTGGCTTTGGCGCACTCGCTGCATGCACAGTTCATCTGTCAGTTGTGTAACGCTATGGCGCAGCAGCCGATGCTGCCGCAAACCATCGTAAATCAACTCGGGAATTTCCGGCAGTTTTTCCGCCCAGAAGGGGGCCTTTTCTTTCAATCCGCGAATCAGTGCGGCAACCCCCATCTGATCTTTCAGCCACGACTCCAGAAAAGGCTTGGCTGTTTTCCATAAATCCAACTGCGGGTATAGCTGGCGGCCGACACCTTCAACGTAGAGCAACGTCTTTTGCAGCAAGACCAACTGTGGCTGCACTTCCATGTTGAAGCGGCGCGCCGTATTGAACAAGTTTAATAACACATGCCCAAAGGAGATCTCTGCCAATGGCTTTTCAAAAATGGGTTCGCACACGGTACGAATCGCAAATTCAAACTCTTCAACATTGGTATCGGCAGGCACCCAGCCGGAATCCACATGCAGTTCAGCCACGCGACGATAATCGCGATTGAAAAAGGCAATGAAGTTTTCTGCCAGATAGCGCTTATCTTCTTTGTTCAGCGACCCAACGATGCCGCAATCGATACCGATATATTGCGGGTTTTCAGGGTGTTCATAGCTGATAAAAATATTTCCCGGATGCATATCGGCGTGGAAGAAGCTGTCGCGGAATACCTGAGTAAAGAACACCTGCACGCCGCGCTCCGCCAGCAGCGGCATATTGGTGCCGTTGGCTTTGAGCGCCTCAACGTCTGAGACCGGAATACCGTAGATACGCTCCATGACCAGCATGTTTTCACTGCAATAATCCGAATAGATCTCCGGAATATACAGCATCGGGCTGCCATCAAAGTTACGGCGCAATTGAATGGCATTTGCCGCTTCACGCAGCAGGTTTAACTCATCAAGCAGGGTTTTTTCGTACTCACGCACGACTTCACGCGGGCGCAAACGCCGCCCATCCGGCAACAGCATCGGCAGCCAGCCCGCCAAACGGTTCATCAGCCGCATGTCAGCCTTGATGACGGGGAGGATATCAGGACGAATGACCTTGATAACCACTTCCTGGCCGTTTGTTTTGAGCCGCGCAGTATGCACCTGTGCGATAGACGCAGAGGCCAGTGGCACTATTTCAAAATCATCAAACCAGCTTTCGAGTGGAATGCCCCCCATCGATAGTTCGATCTGCTCACGGGCCAGTTTGCCGTCAAAAGGATCTACGCGATCCTGAAGAATAGCGAGCTGATCGGCAATCTCCGGTGGAAAAAGATCGCGCCGAGTAGACATCATCTGACCGAACTTGATCCACACTGGGCCCAATTCCTGCAACGCCAAACGCAAACGTTCACCAAGCGGTTTGTCCTTACGGCGGTTTGGCATCCAGAACAGGAATTTGCGCCAGATACGCAACGGTAAGGTGATGCGCAAATGCGGGATCAGTTCATCGAGCCCATAGCTCAACATGACGCGAATAATGTGGTAAAGGCGCAGCAATTCACTTGGCGTCATGCGGCAGACTCCAGCTTCGCCAGTCGTGCCGCCAGCGTATCGACGTCATCACTTAACGCGGCCACTTCATCATACCACCAAGTCGCTTCTAAACGCCCCGGCGCAAGCCGCCACTCTTCCGTTACGGTTTCTGCCAAGTAGTGCCGCTGGCGATCGAAAAAACGGGCCGCACCGCGAAACGCGCCTTGTACCGTCTGACCAATGCCTTGCGCAACAACGTCGCCCGTGTAAGGCGCAAGCCACTCTGCGGGGTCGCACTCCGCCAAATCCAATAGATTGACAAAGTGTTGGACAACCTGCATATCCCCTTCAATCACCAGTTCACCACGACGCATCAGCGATGAAAGCTGCTGGCGATCGCGCAATGTGAGCAATGCGGGTATCCGGGTTTCTAACTGACAATCCGCCGTATCAGCCCACTGGCTTACCACATCAACGCGGTGCTCACCAAAGACCAATACCAGCGGCACCGGCAGTTCTGCTAACACAATTTTGAGCGTTTTTCCCTGTAGTCGCTGGCGCGCCGCTTTCAAGCTACGTTCGCGAAAAAGCAGGCTATTTAACGCCGTTTCCAGCGCGGCAGCCAGCACAGACGTTATCAGCATCAGCGTTTCCCACTATAAAACAACTTAAAATTTGAACCCACGGTGTAACGCGACAATGCCTCCCGTGAGGTTGAAGTAGTTTACACTGTCAAAGCCCGCATCCACCATCATGCCCTTCAGCGTTTCCTGGTCCGGATGCATACGTATCGATTCCGCCAAATAACGGTAGCTGCCCGCATCTTTGGTCACCATATCGCCAATACGCGGCAAAACATGGAATGAGTAGAAATCGTAGACTTTGCTGAGCGGTTTCAACATCGGTTTGGAAAACTCCAGCACCAGCAAACGGCCGCCGGGCTTCAGGACGCGGAACATGGAGCGCAGCGCTTTGTCTTTATCCGTCACGTTGCGTAAACCGAAAGAAATGGTAATGCAGTCAAAGTAGTCATTCGGGAAGGGCAGCGCCTCCGCATTGGCCTGCACATAGCTGACGTTATCAATAATCCCCAAATTGCGGAGCTTTTCGCGTCCCACTTTCAGCATGGAAGCATTGATATCAGCCAGCACCACTTCTCCTGATTCGCCGACCAAGCGTGAGAATTTAGCCGTTAAATCCCCCGTCCCGCCCGCCAGATCCAGCACGCGCTGGTCACGCCGGACACCGCTGCACTCAATGGTAAACCGTTTCCAGGCACGATGAATCCCGAAGGACATCAAATCGTTCATCAGGTCATATTTTCCCGCTACGGAGTGAAATACGCCCGCTACCATGGCCTCTTTATCGTTTTTATCGACAGTACGAAAACCAAAATGCGTGGTTTTCTCCGGATCGTTCGTCATGTTCTTCGCCCTACTTTTCCAAATCAGAATTGTGGTCAATCCCCTTTGCGCACTCTCGGCTGGACTCACCGCTCACATTGCGCTATCGAGCGTTATGCACAACACGAGCTTGGCGTGTCTGTGCGCGTTTCGCATCAACAATCGAAGAGGAACATCGAATTTTGAAACTACCCCTTAATGGGGAGAGTGTAACAGACCAGGCTTAAAAACCCATCGCTCTGATGCACTGAATAAAGTTGTAAAACGTGAACATACGCAACGCATCACAGCTGGTTCGATATTCCCACGTCTGCACTGGCAGGTTGTTCTCCGCTGGTCGGGATGTCGGTTTGCATTGCTTCAGGCTGCTGAGACAGCCGCCCGGTCTCGTCGTTAGCCTCAGCAGAAAGCACCGCTTGCTCTGCCACGTTGGGGTTTATGGTACGCTTAACCTCAACACCAAGGGAACGGAAACCTTCTACCTGGGCTATCAGATTACCGCGCCCGGAAGCCAGTTTGTTCATGGCCTGCCGATAGCTAACCTGTGATTTATCCAGGCTTTGCCCCAACGCCGCCATGTCTTCCACAAAGAGATGCAGTTTATCGTACAGCCGAGAGGCACGATCGGCGATCTGCTGCGCATTGCGGCTTTGCTGTTCATAACGCCACAGGTTGGTGATGGTACGTAACGCGACGAGCAGCGTGGTAGGGCTTACCAGCATGATGTTGTGTTGCAGGGCTTCGCTGATCAATTCAGGATGGCGGTCGATAGCAACCAGAAAAGCAGGCTCGACGGGGATAAACATCAGCACATAGTCCAACGAGCGCAGCCCCGGCAATTGCTGATAGTCCTTATTACTCAGCAGACGGATATGACCGCGCACGGAGGCGATATGCTCGTTGAGTGCACTGGCACGTTCCCCGTCGTCCTCGCTGTTAAAGTAGCGCTCATAGGCCACCAGCGACATCTTGGCATCAATCACCACATCTTTGCCCTGTGGGAGACGAACGATCACATCCGGCTGCATGCGTCCGTTTGCGCCCGTCTGGATACTGACCTGCGTTTGGTATTCATGGCCTTCACGCAGGCCTGAAGCCTCAAGTACGCGTCCCAGCACCACTTCGCCCCAGTTCCCCTGGGTTTTATTATCGCCTTTCAGGGCTTTCGTCAGGTTGACCGCTTCTCGCGCCATTTGCACGTTGAGTTGCTGCAACTGGCGAATTTCATGCGCCAGCGTGTGGCGCTCACGCGCTTCACTGCCGAACCCCTCCTGGACCTGACGACGAAAACCGTCCAGTTGTTCTCTCAGCGGCGTCAGCAGTTTATCGAGGCTCTGTTGATTTTGTTCATCCACCCGGCGCCCGCTGTGCTCAAAAATCCGGTTAGCCAGATTTTCAAACTGTGTCGTCAGGCGTTGCTCGCTGTTGATTAACAAGCGCTGTTTTTCCTCAGCGGCGAGGCGCGTTTCTTCCAGACGGATGGTGACTTCACGCAGTTCCGCTTCCTGCGCACCGTTTGCTTCGCGCAGCGCGCGCAATTCCTGATTGAGCTGGTTGCACTCCTCTTGCAACCGGGACATGACCAGCAGCTTTTCCTGATGGGCGGTGAGTTTACCGTGCATCAGACGCAGTTCCATATCATCCTGACGCAGGCGCTGTTCGTCCTTATCACGCGCAAGCTGAAGCTCACGTACCGCGCTTTGCGCCTGCTGTAACGCTTGTTCTTGTATACGTTGTTCCGTTTCTTGCCGAGCGCGGCGTTGCTGGTAACGCAGGCTGGCAACCAGCCATCCCGCCAGCACTCCGACCGCCCCGCCGCCTACACCGTAAAAGAGGGTGATATCCACGTCGCATTCCTTTCGTTATCGCCACTGTCCGTCAAGGTAAAGTGATACTGTATGTATGTCCAGAAAGAATAGCGCAGGCCAACGTAAAGCGGCATCGTTGTCGGCGGTGAAATGGTTAAAATGCGAGGCGTCTTGCGTTATGACTTATGGTCATTGGCTGAATAAAAAAGGCCGGAAATCCGGCCCTGATACAGGTGACAGAGCGCTATCAGCGTTACAGACACCCTTTGGCATCGGCAATCGCCTGTGCGACCTGCTGTGGTGACACACCACCTTTGGCCGCACGTTTTTCCAGACAGGATTGCAGCGACAGGATGGGATACACGTCATCGCCAATGGTGGCACTGAATTTCTGCAAATCCGCCAGCGGTAATGCTTCCAGCGGCTTACCCTGCCGAATAGCTTCCACCACTGCTTCACCGACAATGCGATGCGCTTCGCGGAACGGAACGCCTTTTGCCACCAGATAGTCTGCCAGTTCGGTCGCATTGGCGTAACCCTGCTGCGCCGCTTCCTGGCAGCGCGGACGACGGACCTGAATGCCTTCCAACACCAGTGCCGCCATCATCAGACAGTCATGCCAAGTGTCGAGCGCGTCGAACAGCCCTTCTTTGTCTTCTTGCATGTCCTTGTTGTACACCAGCGGCAAGCCTTTGAGCGTCATCATCATGCCGGTCAGCGCGCCTTGCACCCGACCCGATTTACCGCGGATCAGCTCCAGCGCATCCGGGTTTTTCTTTTGCGGCATCAGGGAGGAGCCGGAGGTCACACGATCGGACAGCTCAACAAACCCGGATTCACCGCTGTTGAAGAAGATCAGATCTTCGGCAAAGCGTGACAGGTGCACCATGCCGATCAAGGCATTAGAGAGCAGTTCCAGTACGTGATCGCGATCTGACACCGTATCCAGACTGTTACGCGTGGCAGACGCAAAGCCGAGCCAGCCCGCCAGTTGCTCACGATCGATAGGATAGGCCGTCCCGGCCAACGCGCCGCAGCCCAATGGGCTGACATCAAGGCGTTTTAACGTATCTTCCAGGCGGCTTTCATCGCGTGCCAGCATTTCATGGTAAGCCAGACACTAATGGGCAAAGGTCACCGGTTGAGCGCGCTGCAAATGGGTGTAACCCGGCATCACCGCATCCTGATTCACCTCAGCGGTAGCGACTAACGCGGCGCGCAGTTGGCGCACGGCCAGTTGCAGTTCGCTGATTTGCGCTTTGCACCAAAGTTTAAGATCGGTGGCGACCTGATCGTTACGGCTGCGGCCAGTGTGGAGCTTTTTACCCAAATCGCCCACTTTGTCGATCAGCTTCTGCTCTACCCAACTATGAATATCTTCGGCGTCGCTGTGCAGAATCTGTTCCGGATCGGCTTGCACCTCGGCCAGCAGCGCATTCAGCGCCTGCTCTAACTGCTGCTGTTCCTGTTCGCTGAGAACATTGACCGTCACCAGCGCTTTTGACCAGCCGATGGAGCCGACGATATCTTGCTCCGCCAGACGGTAATCAAACCGCAGCGAGTCATTAAATTGTTTGAACCGCTGATCTGCCGCCTGACTGAAACGACCGCCCCACAACGCCATAACCGATACTCCCAAAATGTGCTTCAATGTCTTGTAACCATGCGGGCGGACCCGCATGCTCGCTTCCGTTACCTTTCGGCCAACGGAAATGCCTTACAGATTAACAGATTTACGCCAGAATACGCGTGCCAATCGGCGTGCCGTTAAACAGCGCGGGCAGTTGATCGGCATGACGCCAACTGGCGATATCTACCGGGCGACCCAGCGCGCGAGCCGCGTCCAGCGCCGCATTGACTTTAACGATCATGCCATCGGTAATAATCCCCTTCGCAATCAACTGCTCTGCTTTCTGTGCGGTCATTTCCGCAATACGTTGACCCTTACCATCGAGGATACCGCTCACGTCCGACAGCAAGATTAAATCGGCACCCAGCGTCTCCGCGAGCGCGGTTGCGGCCTGATCGGCGTTAACGTTCATCAAATCGCCTTGTTCGGTAATGCCGATGGAACTGACGATTGGCAGATACCCGGCGCTCAGCAGCGCATTGGGCAGATCGGCGGAACCCGCCTGTGCTTTACCCACGTAACCCAGGGATTCATCCAACTGCGTTACCGTGGTCATGCCGCCATCCGCCAGACACAGACCCACCGCGTTGATGGCGTGTTTCTTCGCCCAAGCCAGCAGCGTTTTATTGGCCGAACCTGCCAGCGCACCGGTGATGATGTCGATCTGATCCGCCGGTGTCACGCGCAGCCCGTTTTTCTTCACTACGGGTAACGCCAGTTTTTTCATCAGGTCATCTACCAGGCAGCCGCCGCCGTGCACAATGACCAGCGGGCGCTGGTATTGCTCACGATAGGCAACCAGCGCCGTAAACAGACGCTCCAGCGCTTCTTCGCTGTCCAGTAACACACCGCCCAGTTTGATAATTAACGGATTCATCGCTTTCGTGCCTCAGGATTATGTCAGAGCAAAGATTGGGTTTCAGGGAAACCAAAACGAATATTCAGGCACTGTACAGCTTGCGCCGCCGCGCCTTTAAGCAGGTTGTCTTCCGTGGCGACCACAATCAGGTGCTCATCCTGTACGGAGAAACCGATATCGCAAAACGGCAAGCCAACAACCGATTTTAGCGCCGGAACCCCTTTATCGTAGAGGCGCACCAGCGGTTTGTCGTGATAGGCATTGTGGTAAGCTTCCGCCACATCCTGTGCGCTGACACCTGGTTTCAGGCGACAGGTAATGGTCGCCAGAATCCCGCGCGCGAAATTCCCCAGATGCGACGTGAAGATAACCGGGATGCCCAGGTGGGTCGCAATTTCGGGTTGATGGCGGTGATTGAACACGCCATACGGTTGCAAGCTCACCTCGCAGAAGCTGCTGGTGAGCGACGCTTTACGTCCGGCTCCGCTCACACCGCTGACCGCATTGATAACCGGCCACTGGTCGGTGTTGAGCAGTTGCGCATCCACCAGCGGTTTCAGTGCCAGCTGTGACGCCGTCGGGTAACAACCGGGGACGGCAATCAGCTGCGCTTGCTTGACGCGCTCCGCCTGAAACTCGGCCATGCCATACACCGCCTGCGCCAGCCAGTCAGCGTGTTGATGCTCGAAACCGTAGTAGCGGCGATAAAATTCAGCATCCTGCACGCGAAACGCACCGGAGAGATCGAAGACCACGCACCCTGCGGCCAGAAACACCGGCGCAAGATCGTGACTCACTTTGTGGTCGGTCGCCAGAAACACCACATCGATGCCTTTGGCGGCTTCAGCGGCATCCGTCAACGCCTGTACCGGCAAATCGATGATGCCTTTCAGTTGAGGGTGCAGATCAGAAATGCGTTTGCCCGCATCAACGCGCTGCGCGGATACCGCAAGTACGGTAAGGTTCATCTGAGGATGACGATTCAGATAGAGTGCAAGTTCAGCGCCAGTATAACCGCTTGCGCCAACAATCAACGTATTCAGCATGGGATCTGCATACCTTCCACTAAAATAATGTAAACAGTGCATCGTTAAAAACAGTGTCGTTAAAAACAATGTCGTTAAAACAGGGTATCTACAAAACGCCAAACCCGCTAACGGTATTCGACCGGTGCAGGTTTAGACTATCAGGTAATGTCTCATCCAAGGGTTAGAAACAGTTTCCTTTCGCTACGCGTTATTGTATTTTTATTCAAAATAAATGCATGAATATTGATACTATCCTAACATAAGGCTGTCAACAGTGAAGATGAATTTACCCCCATTTATTGAGCTGTATCGGGCGTTGATCGCGACGCCTTCCATCAGCGCTACCGATCAGGCGCTCGATCAGAGCAATGAAGCATTAATCAATCTGCTCGCCGGATGGTTTGCCGATTTGGGCTTTCACGTTGAGGTACAGCCGGTGCCCGGTACGCGGCATAAATTCAATCTGCTGGCGCGCATCGGCCAAGGCCAGGGTGGCTTGCTGCTGGCCGGACATACCGATACGGTACCGTTTGATGATGGCCGTTGGACGCACGATCCCTTTACCCTGACAGAGCACGATAACAAGCTTTACGGGCTGGGCACTGCGGATATGGAAGGCTTCTTCGCCTTTATTCTGGATGCGCTGCGCGACATCGATCCGGCAACGCTGACCAAACCGATTTACGTGCTGGCGACTGCCGATGAAGAGACCACCATGGCGGGCGCCAAATATTTCTCTGAATCTACCCAGATACGCCCGGACTGCGCCATCATTGGCGAACCAACCTCGTTGAAACCGATTCGCGCCCACAAAGGCCATATGTCAAACGCAGTGCGGATTCAGGGGCAATCCGGCCATTCCAGCGATCCTTCGCGCGGCGTAAACGCTATCGAACTGATGCACGATGCCATTTCCCACTTGATGGTGTTGCGCAATACGCTGCAAACCCGTTATCACAACGCGGCGTTCCATATCCCCTATCCAACCATGAATTTCGGCCATATTCACGGTGGCGATGCGGCCAACCGCATCTGTGCCTGCTGTGAACTGCATATGGATATCCGCCCGCTTCCAGGATTAACGCTGAACGATTTAAACGGTCTGGTGACGGAAGCGCTGGCGCCAGTGAGCGAGCGTTGGCCGGGACGCGTGAGCGTCAGCGAGCTGCATCCGCCGATCCCTGGCTATGAATGCCCAGTGGATCACGCCTTGGTGGGTGTGATTGAGAAATTGCTGGGCGTGCCCACGGATGTGGTGAACTACTGCACCGAAGCGCCGTTTATCCAGAAGCTGTGCCCGACGCTGGTGCTCGGCCCCGGTTCGATCGAACAAGCCCACCAGCCGGATGAATATATCGACACCGCATTTATCGCCCCAACGCATAAGTTGATCACCCAGATGGTGCAACATTTCTGCCGGTAAACGCGAAAGGAGGGGCGTAATAAGCGCCCTTAATCTGCGCACGGATGTAATTAAATTTCACCAATTGCCAATCCCACACGAAAGCAGGTACAACAACAGGGGGGGTAAAACTGGCAGGGTGATAAAACAACCAATCGTCAATTGACGAATCCCGCCAGGCGTGGCTAGATGAAGGTAGCGTTTTGCGTCTTTCTATGAAACAAACTTACAAAAAATAGAGATGGGTCAGGGTAAATATGAACGAACAATATTCCGCGATGCGAAGTAATGTGAGCATGCTGGGTAAACTTCTTGGTGACACCATCAAGGATGCATTAGGAGAGAGTATTCTTGATAAGGTCGAGACGATCCGTAAGCTGTCAAAATCGTCCCGCGCAGGCAATGAAAAGCACCGTCAGGAGCTGTTGAACACGCTGCAAAATCTCTCCAATGAGGAGTTGCTCCCGGTCGCGCGCGCCTTCAGCCAGTTCCTTAATCTGACCAACACCGCAGAGCAATATCACTCAATTTCGCCACACGGCGAAGCGGCCAGCAACCCGGAAATTTTATCTCAGGCGTTCGATCGTCTGAAAGCGCAGGCACACTTAAGCGAACGCGATATTCGTGACGCCGTGGAGACGCTCTCCATTGAACTGGTGCTGACCGCGCACCCGACAGAAATTACCCGTCGCACGCTGATTCATAAGCTGGTTGAGGTAAACACCTGCCTGAAACAGCTCGATCACAACGATCTGGCAGACTATGAGCGCAACCAGAATCATGCGCCGTCTGCGTCAGTTGATCGCCCAGTCGTGGCATACGGATGAGATCCGTAAGATCCGCCCAACGCCCGTAGACGAAGCCAAATGGGGCTTCGCCGTAGTGGAAAACAGCCTGTGGGAAGGGGTGCCGGCCTTCCTGCGCGAGCTAGGCTGTGTCCCTTAATTGCTTGAGCTATAGTATCCATCTGTTTCTACGACACTTTGGATTATGGCTCGCTACGATCTTTCTGATGAAGCATGGGCAATCATTGAGCCCTTGTTACCAACCG
>NZ_JBPETA010000049.1:0-18955 GCF_051710365.1 Symbiopectobacterium sp.
ACAAAAATGGACGATGCCGCTGAGGGACTGGCGTATGGCTATGAGCCGCTTTATTATCGAGTTCGGTGATCGTCTGGACGGTCACTACTGAGAAAAGGCATTTACACAGAATCGTGTACAGGGTCCTTGAGCGATCCGGTGCTGCGAGAAAATTTTATTGCCCGGGTATATGCCTTGCATGAATTGCAGCAGCTCTGGCAGCATGGGCTCTCACATGGCGCACTGATGGCGTTCCATAGCCGTTACAAATTGTTGTTACTGGCGCACTCGCAGCCCGAATATCGAGAGCTGGGCCCGTTTGTGGCAGGCATGGCGCAATGGCCGACGCTGGAAGCCTTTGCCACGGAATACCGACTGCGTTTTATGCGTCTGTTATCGCACCCCGCATCGCGTCGCAACCATACCAATGTATTGATGCACGTTCAGGGGTCTTTTCGTCCCCACCTTACCTCCCAACAACGTCAGGAGTTGGCTAATCTCATCGATCGCTACCGGCAAGGTATGCAACCGCTACTGGCACCGATGACGCTGTTGCGTCATTACATGACCGAATACCCCGATGATTACCTGGCGCAGCAGCGTTACTTTGACCCCTATCCCGAAGCTTTGCGTTTACGCTATGGCCACTAATGTTTTCCAGTAAGGATCAATTATGACCACGCACCTGGTCTGGTTTCGCCATGATTTACGGATTACCGATCATTCCGCGCTGCACGCGGCCTGTCAGAACGCCGATGCCAAGGTTATTGCGCTCTATATTGTGCTACGCCAGGCCAGTGGCAGGCTCACGGCATGGCACCGCGACAGGCGACGTTTTTGCTACAGAATCTCCAGGCATTACAACAGTCGCTGACAGCTAAAGGGATCCCCCTGTTTTATCAACGATGTGACGACTTTCATCAGGCAGTTGAAGCCGTTGATACGTTTTGTAAAAAGCAGCATGTTTCGCACCTGTTTTATCATTACCAGTACGAAATCAATGAACGTGAACGGGATCGCGCGCTGGAAGCCAAACTGCACGGGCAGGTCGTGTGTCAGGGGTTTGATGACAGCGTACTGCTAGCGCCAGGCAGTCTGGTGACGGGAAAACAGGAGATGTACAAAGTCTTTACGCCGTTTCGCAAAGCGTTTATTCAGCGTTTGCTGGAGATGGAGGTTACCTGCTTCCCTGCGCCGAAAAAGCGCGCCAATGTAGACGTAGGGAAATTGGCTGCGTTGACCCCCTTCGATTACCCTCAACAGGCGGTTGACGAGACGTTGTTTCCGGCGGGCGAACAGGCCGCGTTGGCACGATTGCGCCAGTTTTGCCAATCCACCGTGGCGGATTATGACCAACAGCGTGATTTTCCCGCACAGCAAGGCACCAGCTAGCTTTCGCCTTATTTGGCATTGGGCATCATCTCCCCGCGCCAGTGCTTCAATCGCCTGCGTGCAGAGCATCCCACTCTGTTAGAGCAGTCTGACGGCGGGGCATTTACCTGGTTGAGCGAACTGGTGTGGCGTGAGTTTTATCGCCATCTGCTGGTGGCCTGGCCGCGTTTGTGTAAGCACCACCCGTTTGTGGAGTGGACGCAGCAGGTGCAATGGCGACAAGACGAAAAAGCGCTGACAGCCTGGCAACAGGGTAAAACCGGTTTTCCGATTGTTGATGCCGCGATGCGCCAACTGAACGGCACCGGATGGATGCATAATCGGTTACGCATGATCTGCGCCAGTTTTCTGGTAAAGGATTTGCTTATCGACTGGCGGGCAGGGGAGCGTTATTTTATTTCTCAACTGCTGGACGGTGATTTGGCCGCGAACAATGGCGGGTGGCAGTGGGCGGCCTCTACGGGTACGGACGCAGCGCCTTATTTTCGTATTTTTAACCCTACCACGCAGGGGGAGCGTTTCGATCCGCAAGGAACGTTTATCCGCTAGTGGGTGCCCGAGCTGGCGGAGGTGCCAGAGCGTGATATTCACCAGCCGCATCGCTGGGCACAGCGGGAAGGACGTAGGTTGGATTATCCGACGCCGATGGTCGATCATAAGCAGGCCAGACAAATGACGTTGGAGGCTTTTGAAGCTGGAAAGCGTCGCAGGAAAAAGGCCAGAATCAGGCATATTAAGGAGCGTTATGCGCAACAGCGAATTGGAAACAGTGATCAATCAGCAACTGAATGTGGCTGCATTTCAGGATTATGCGCCTAACGGGTTGCAGGTTGAAGGGCGTGAGAACGTGCAACGGATCATCACCGGGGTAACCGCCTCGCAGGCATTGCTGGATGTGGCCGTTGCTCAACAGGCCGATGCAGTACTGGTACACCACGGCTATTTTTGGAAAAACGAGTCTCCGGTGATTTCCGGCATGAAGCGGCGCCGCTTGAAAACATTGCTGGCGAACGATATCAACCTGTATGGCTATCATTTGCCGTTGGACGCGCACCCCGAGCTAGGCAATAACGCCTGTCTGGCGGCGCTGTTAGATATCACCGTGTTGTGTGAGATTGAGCAACTGTTGCCTTATGGAGAACTGACTCAGCCGGTGAGTGGTGAGGCGTTACGTGAGCGCCTGGAGACGCGATTGGGGCGTTCCGTGCTGCATTGTGGGGATAATGCACCGTCGCAGATAACACGGTTGGCCTGGTGCTCAGGTGGCGGCCAAGGCTTTATTGAGCAAGCTGCGCGCTTTGGCGTGGAGGCGTTCATCACCGGGGAAGTATCGGAACAGACGATTCATATCGCTCGCGAGATGGGGCTGCATTTCTATGCGGCAGGCCATCACGCGACAGAGCGTGGTGGTATTAAGGCGCTGGGGGAGTGGCTGGCGCAGCAGCACGGGCTTGATGTGACCTTTGTTGATATCCCCAATCCCGCCTAGTGTTAATCAACCCACTTTTTTTAAAAATAATATAAAAATTTTAGTGGGGAAAAGTGGCATCTTTATTGCTTGTCTATTAAGAAACATTATCGCCAGCGGGTGTCGGGCGAGGTGCGTATCAAGGCGGCACGGCATAGCAATGCCCTACCGCGATGGGGAGAAGAGCGTGCAACGAGCGCGGTGCTACTTATTGGGCGAGCGGGCCGTGGTGCTGGAATTGGAGCCGCCGCTGTCACTGCAAAGCCAACAGCGTATCTGGGGGCTGGCTGAACGTCTTCAACAGCATGAAGCGGTTGAGGCGGCGATCCCTGGGATGAATAACCTGACGGTGGTGTTAACCCACCCACAGCAGGCGGCACGCGATGCTATCGAACGTTTGCAGCGCTGGTGGGAAGAGAGCGAATCGGTAACGATCGAAGCGAGGGATATCACGATTCCGGTGGTGTATGGCGGCGACGCTGGCCCGGATTTGTTGCAGGTGGCGGAGCATTGCCAGCTTTCTCCTCGTCAGGTGGTGGAGGCGCATGCAGCAGCGCATTACGTGGTGTACTTTCTGGGTTTTCAGCCGGGATTTCCTTATCTGGCGGGGTTACCAGAGCTCCTTCATACTCCACGGCGTGCAGAGCCGCGCCTGAGTGTGCCCGCTGGCAGTGTCGGTATCGGTGGTCGACAAACCGGTATTTACCCGCTGGCAACCCCCGGAGGGTGGCAGTTGATTGGCCGAACGTCAGTTGCGCTGTTCGATCCGAACGCGGAGCCACCCACGTTGCTGCGTCCCGGTGACAATGTGCGCTTTGTGCAGCAACCGGAGGGTCTATGCTAAAGATCATTCATGCCGGGCTGCATACTTCGGTGCAGGATGCAGGGCGTCATCATCTGCGTCATCTGGGCATCAGTCAGTCTGGTGCGTTGGACACACCAGCGCTAAGCATCGCTAATTTGTTGGTGGGTAACGCGATGTCCGAAGCCGGGCTGGAAATTACGCTCGGAAAATTAGCGGCGACCTTTACGTCACCCTGCTGGATTGCGTTGACGGGAGCTGACAGTCACGCCGAGCTCGACGGGAAACCGGTCTGGACCGGTTGGCGCTTTCATGTGAAAGCGGGTCAAACGCTCAGGTTGCGCATGCCGCGTCGGGGCATGCGCAGTTATCTGGCTATTTCTGGTGGCCTGGGGCTGCCAGACGTGCTCGGGTCACTCAGTACCGATTTGAAAGCCGGGTTTGGTGGTTATCTTGGTCGCCCGCTCCAGGATGGAGATACGCTTCCACTGAAAAAGGTCGCCTACCGCAAGCCGCATAAGCCTGTGGGCATCAAGCAGATTCTGTTCAGTAATCGGGTACGGGTGCTTCCCGGGCCGGAATATCATGAATTCAGTGAAGAAGCGCGCGACACGTTCTAGCGAACAGGGTGGCAACTGAGTCCACAGAGTAACCGTATGGGATATAGGCTACAGGGACCTGCGTTGACACGCATAACGCCGCGAGAGCTTTTTTCTCATGGCGTACTGCCGGGTGTGATTCAGGTGCCGCACAGTGGTCAACCGATCTTGTTGCTGGCAGATGTGCAGACCACCGGTGGCTACCCACGCATTGCCTGTGTGATTGAAGCGGATTTATTCCATCTGGCGCAGATTCGGCTCGGTGAACCGATACATTTCATTCCCTGCACGCTGGACGACGCCCTGCGTGCGTCAGAGGCGCAGCGGCGTTATCTGGAACAACTGGCGTGGAGGCTCAATGATTATTGATTTAAATGCCGATCTGGGTGAAGGCGGCAGCAATGATGAAGCGCTATTACAGTTAGTCACGTCTGCCAATATTGCCTGCGGGTTTCATGCGGGAGATGCTCAAACCATGCGCCAGTCGGTGCGTTAGGGGATACGCTACGGCGTGGCGCTGGGTGCCCACCCCAGCTTTCTGGATCGGGAAAACTTTGGCCGCAAGGCGATGTCGGTATCCGCAGACACGGTCTTCGCGCAGGTGGTGTATCAACTCGGTGCGTTAAGTGCGATTGTGGCGGTTGAAGGCGGCAGGCTGACGCATGTCAAACCGCACGGCATGCTGTATAACCAGGCTGCGCGCGATCTCATGCTGGCCGATGCGATTGCGCGTGCGGTCAAATCGGTGAATCCGGCGTTGCGGTTAGTAGGGCTTGCGGGAAGCGAACTGATTCACGCGGGGCAGCGTCTGGGATTGGCAACACGGCAGGAGGTGTTTGCCGATCGCGGTTACCTGCCGGATGGCACGCTGGTGCCGCGTGACTAACCTGCCGCGTTGATCAAAAGCGATGAGTTAGCGCTGGCGCAAACGCTGGAGATGATTAAACGTCGCCGGGTACGGGCCAGTGATGGTGCCTGGGTTGATGTAGAGGCCGATACGGTTTGTCTTCATGGCGACGGCGATCATGCACTGCTGTTTGCACGCAAGTTGCGTCAATGTTTCAATGAGCACCAGATTCAGGTGAGGGCGGCGTAACGCATGAGTAAATATAAAATATGAAAACCGTATTGATGACGGCGCTTGAACCCTTTGATGGCGAAGCCATTAACCCTTCCTGGGAAGCGGTAAAGGTATTACAAGGGCGTGAGATTGCCGGTGCGCAGGTGGTGACCTGCCAGTTAGCCTGCGTGTTCGACCTTGCTTTGCAGCAGCTCAACGCCGTGCTGGCAGAGCATCATCCCGACTGCACGATTGCTGTTGGTCAAGCCGGAGGCCGGGCTTAGATCACCGTCGAGCGCGTTGCCATCAATATCAACGATGCGCGTATCCCTGACAATCACGGCAAGCAACCTATTGATACTCCCGTGATTGCAGGTGGCCCAGACGTCTATTTTTCAACCTTGCCGATCAAATCGATGGTTAATGCATTACGCGAGCAGGGTATTCCAGCCTCGGTGTCCCACACCGCAGGCACCTTCGTGTGCAACCATGTGATGTACGGCTTATTGCACGCGCTGGCATTGCGTCCCGGTGCGGCCAGCGGTGGGTTTGTTCATATCCCCTATGCGCCGCAGCAGGCAGCGCGCCATCCAGGGGAGCCATCAATGCCGATTTCTATGGTAACTGAGGCGTTGGTTGCCATGATTGCCGTCGCCGTGACCCAGCAGCAAGACGCGATTATTTCTGGCGGTACGACGCATTAACTTCCGGGGAAAATTGCGCGACGAGAAAGGAGAAATTGATGCCTGAGGGGCCAGAGATCCGCCGCGCCGCCGACGCGTTAGCCGCGGCGGTGGTAGGGGAACCGTTAACCGGGGTGTGGTTTGCTTTCACTGAATTAAAGCCTTACGAAACTGAGCTTACAGGACAGAGGATTGAAAAGTTGGAAACGCGGGGTAAAGCGCTGCTCACCTACTTTTCTACTGGGCGGATTCTTTATACCCATAACCAGCTTTATGGCCTGTGGCGCGTTGTTGATGCGGGCGTGGTGCCCGATACCAAACGCGATTTGCGCGTTCGTCTGGAAACGCAACACCGTGCGATTCTGTTGTATAGCGCCTCGGATATTGTCATGCTCACGCCGGATGCGCTTGCCACACACCCGTTCTTGCAACGTATTGGTCCTGATGTGCTTGATAGCTCTGTTACCCCAGAACAGGTACAGGCCAGGTTGTTGAGTAACAGATTCTGCCGTCGCCGTTTGAGTGGCTTGTTGCTCGATCAGGCTTTTTTAGCAGGACTGGGCAACTATTTGCGCGCGGAGATTTTATGGCAAGCGGCGCTGTCGCCGCAGCACACTGCGATGACGTTGGATGAGGGGCAACTGGCCGCACTGAGCGACGCGTTATTATCACTGCCGCGCCTTTCCTATCACACGCGGGGAACGGTGGATGACAATCACCATCACGGCGCATTGGTCCGTTTCAACGTTTTTGACCGTGAAGGAAAACCCTGTGAGCGCTGCGGGCATCCCATCGTGCGCACCATGCTCTCGTCGCGCCCGTTTTTCTGGTGCCCACATTGCCAGCATTGAGACGTAAAAAAGCCGGGAAAAATCCCGGCTTTCGGAGTATTTGCTTCGCTGATGACGCTTAGCGATTGTTGAGCGAAGAGGTGAAGTCGCGTTTGTCGTAGCCCGTATATAGCTGGCGCGGACGCGCAATCTTCAAGCCGTCGTCGTGCATTTCGTTCCAGTGAGCAATCCAGCCGACGGTACGTGCCATCGCGAAGATCACGGTGAACATGGAAGACGGAATGCCCATCGCTTTCAGGATGATACCGGAGTAGAAATCCACGTTGGGGTAGAGTTTCTTCTCGATAAAGTAGGGGTCGTTGAGCGCAATGTGCTCCAACTCCATGGCCACTTCCAGCAGGTCATCTTTCATGCCCAGCTCTTTAAGCACTTCATGGCAGGTTTCACGCATCACAGTGGCACGCGGGTCATAGTTTTTATATACCCGGTGGCCGAAGCCCATCAGACGGAAAGAGTCGTTCTTGTCCTTGGCGCGTCTGACGAATTCAGGAATATGCTCAACTGAGTTGATCTCCTCCAGCATACGCAGACAGACCTCGTTGGCACCGCCATGCGCCGGTCCCCACAGAGACGCGATGCCCGCAGCGATACAGGCAAACGGGTTTGCGCCGGAAGAACCTGCGGTACGCACCGTCGAGGTGGACGCGTTCTGTTCATGATCGGCATGCAGGATCAGGATGCGATCCATTGCGCGTTCCAGTACCGGATTCACCACATACTCTTCGCACTGCGTAGCAAACATCATATGCAGGAAGTTGCCGGCGTAGGACAAGTCGTTGCGCGGGTAAACGAACGGCTGACCGAGGGAATATTTGTAACACATGGCAGCCACGGTCGGCATTTTGGACAGCAGGCGATACGCGGCGATTTCGCGGTGACGCTCAATGCTGATATCCAGTGAATCGTGGTAGAACGCCGCCAATGCACCGGTTACGCCGCACAACACCGCCATCGGGTGAGAGTCGCGACGAAAACCGTGGAACAGAAGCGTAATCTGTTCGTGGATCATGGTGTGACGGGTTACTGTGGTTTTGAAGGTGTCATACTGCTCGGCCGTTGGTGCTTCGCCGAACAGCAGAATGTAGCAGACTTCCAGATAAGTAGATTTCTCTGCTAATTGGTCGATAGGGAAGCCGCGATGCAGCAGCACGCCTTTATCACCGTCAATGTAGGTGATTTTGGATTCGCAAGACGCCGTGGAAGTAAATCCCGGATCGAACGTAAAAAAGCCTTTGGAACCGAGGCTACGGATATCGATTTCGTCTTGCCCAAGCGTGCCGGACAACACATCAAGCTCGATGGGCTCTTTACCATTTAGGGTAATTGTCGCTTTCTTATCAGCCATTTACAGTCTCCTTAGCGCTTTAATTTTAAAAATTTATCACCGAAGAAATACCGTTATGCCTGTACACCGAACGGAGAAACTCGGCCAAACGCCGAAGTCTTGTCATTTGCACCTATCAGGGTACAGCATCGGGCAGTGGCCGGGCTCACCACCCCATCAAAGGAAAACCGTGTTCTTCTGGTTAGTAACGATTCTCTAAATTCTAGTCTACTCTAGTCATTAACATGACTTTCTACGTGGAATTCGACTTTCCACTGTTACACAAGTTATGTCGCTTGGGAAAGCCCATCTTGAATTCTTTAACGGGCGACTTTCAGATTACAGCCCTATTTGTAATTTAATTGTTTAATATATGTCAAATGAGTTGGTTAATTTTATATAAAATGTGAAATAAGTGATCTAACTCACTGTTTAGCCGAAATGTCACTAAACAATTTGTGGGCTAATTGTAATAAGATTGTGAAGTACTTATACTCGCGTCAGGTCTCCGGAACCCCCTGAAGTAGGAGCACCCAGCGTGAATAAGTCATGTGCCGTTTAACATGGGATGTTGACGTTAAGGCCAACATATCACCCGGAAGCATGTGGCTGCATTCTTCGCGCTGTCTGACCTAGTTACAGGTCCGGAGGAACGAAAAATAATAAAGGTGTGTGGGAAAATATGTGAAAAAACAAAGACCTGTCAATCTTGATCTGCAAACGATTCAGTTTCCCGTAACTGCGATAGCCTCAATTCTTCACCGTGTCTCTGGCGTCATTACCTTTGTGGCCGTCGGCATTCTGCTGTGGCTGCTCGGGCACTCTCTTGCTTCAGAAGAGGGGTTCCTGTACGCCGCGGCCATTCTGGATAGCGTGATTGTTAAATTTATTCTGTGGGGCATCCTCACCGCGCTGGCCTACCACATTGTTGGCGGATTACGCCATCTGATGATGGACTTTGGCTTTCTGGAAGAAGATCTCATGTCGGGAAATCGTTCCGCAAGGCTCTCTTTTATCATTACTGTCGTGCTTTCACTACTGGCTGGAGTCCTCGTATGGTAAGCAATGCTTCTGCATTAGGACGTAATGGCGTTCACGATTGGCTACTCATTCGCGCTTCTGCCATTGTTATCGTGCTCTACGTGATTTATCTCGTGGGGTTTATCGCGACGGCGGGGGATATCACCTATCCCGTCTGGCGCGGTTTCTTCGCGATGCCCCTCACCAAAGTGTTCACGCTGCTGACGCTGTTCGCCATCCTGGTTCACGCTTGGATAGGGATGTGGCAAGTGCTGACTGACTACATCAAGCCGCTGGAGTTGCGTCTGATATTGCAACTCGCCATCGTGGTGGCGTTGCTGGTGTACGTTATTTATGGAACCGTTGTGGTGTGGGGGGCGTGATGAATTTACCAATTAGGCAATTTGATGCCGTTGTTATCGGCGCAGGCGGCGCAGGTATGCGCGCTGCGTTGCAAATCTCCCAAATGGGGCTTTCCTGTGCGCTGCTGTCCAAGGTGTTCCCGACGCGCTCGCACACCGTGTCTGCGCAAGGCGGTATTACCGTGGCACTGGGCAATACCCATGAGGATAACTGGGAATGGCACATGTACGATACCGTAAAAGGGTCGGACTATATTGGCGATCAGGATGCCATCGAATACATGTGCAAAACCGGCCCTGAAGCCATTCTGGAACTGGAGCACATGGGGCTGCCTTTCTCTCGTCTGGATGACGGTCGCATCTATCAGCGTCCGTTCGGCGGGCAATCGAAGAATTTCGGGGGTGAGCAGGCAGCACGTACCGCAGCGGCGGCAGACCGTACCGGACATGCCCTGCTGCATACCCTCTATCAACAAAACCTGAAAAACCACACCACTATCTTTTCTGAATGGTATGCGCTGGATCTGGTTAAAAATCAGGATGGTGCCGTATTAGGTTGTACCGGCATCTGTATTGAAACCGGCGAAGTGGTTTATTTCAAAGCACGCGCGACGGTACTGGCCACCGGTGGCGCAGGCCGCATTTACCAATCTACTACCAATGCCCACATCAATACTGGTGACGGCGTCGGCATGGCATTACGCGCCGGTGTGCCGGTGCAGGATATGGAAATGTGGCAGTTCCACCCGACCGGGATTGCGGGCGCGGGCGTGCTGGTCACTGAAGGCTGCCGTGGTGAAGGGGGCTATCTGCTCAACAAGCACGGTGAGCGTTTTATGGAGCGCTATGCGCCTAACGCCAAAGATTTGGCCGGGCGTGATGTTGTTGCGCGTTCCATCATGATTGAAATCCGTGAAGGGCGCGGCTGCGACGGTCCGTGGGGCCCGCATGCCAAGCTGAAACTCGATCATCTGGGTAAAGAGGTGCTGGAATCACGCCTGCCGGGCATCCTGGAATTGTCGCGCACCTTTGCGCATGTCTATCCAGTGAAAGAACCGATTCCGGTCATCCCCACCTGCCACTATATGATGGGAGGCATTCCCACCAAGGTGAGTGGTCAGGCGTTGACGGTCAATGAAAAGGGCGAAGATGTGGTAGTGCCGGGGCTGTTCGCCGTCGGTGAAATTGCCTGCGTTTCCGTGCACGGTGCTAACCGTCTGGGCGGTAACTCGCTGCTCGACCTGGTGGTGTTTGGCCGCTCTGCGGGCATGCATTTACAAGAATCATTGCAAGAGCAGGGTGAACTGCGCGATGCCAGCGACAGCGATGTCGAGACAGCGCTGGAACGCCTGAATCGCTGGAACAATAACCGTACCGGAGAAGATCCGGTGGAAATCCGCAAGGCATTGCAATCCTGCATGCAGAACAACTTCTCGGTGTTCCGTGAAGGGGATGCAATGGCGAAAGGGTTGGAAGAGCTGAAGGTGATTCGCGAGCGTCTGAAAAATGCGCGCCTCGATGACACCTCTACGGAGTTCAATACTCAGCGCATTGAGTGTCTCGAATTGGATAACCTGATGGAAACTGCCTATGCCACGGCTGTCTCCGCCAATTACCGCACCGAAAGTCGCGGGGCGCATAGCCGCTTCGATTATCCGGATCGCGATGATGAAAACTGGTTGTGTCATTCGTTGTATTTGCCGCAACACGAGAGCATGACGCGCCGCGAGGTGAACATGCAGCCTAAATTACGTCCGGCGTTTCCGCCGAAAATACGTACTTATTAATGTCGCGGAGATGGCACGATGAAACTTGAATTTTCAATTTATCGCTACAACCCGGATGTCGATGACGCGCCGCACATGCAGGATTACACCCTGGAGGCGGAAGAAGGGCGCGACATGATGCTGCTTGACGCGCTGATCCAACTGAAAGAGCAAGATCCTACGCTGGCGTTCCGCCGTTCTTGCCGTGAAGGAGTGTGTGGTTCTGACGGCCTTAACATGAACGGCAAAAACGGGCTGGCTTGCATCACGCCAGTCTCGGCGCTGCAACGGGCCAAAGGTAAAATTGTTATCCGTCCGCTGCCGGGATTGCCGGTAATCCGTGATTTGGTGGTGGACATGGGACAGTTCTATGCCCAATATGAGAAAATAAAGCCTTACTTGTTGAATAATGGGCAGAATCCACCGGCACGTGAACATTTGCAGTCACCGGACCAGCGTGCCAAGCTGGATGGATTGTATGAGTGCATCATGTGCGCCTGCTGTTCCACGTCTTGTCCGTCGTTCTGGTGGAACCCGGATAAATTTGTGGGCCCGGCGGGGCTGTTGGCAGCTTACCGTTTCCTGATCGACAGCCGTGATACGGAAACCAAGCCGCGCCTGGATTCGCTGGATGATGCATTCAGCGTATTCCGCTGCCACAGCATCATGAACTGCGTTAATGTCTGCCCGAAAGGCCTTAACCCAACGCGGGCGATTGGTCACATCAAATCGATGTTGTTGCAATGCAGTGCCTAAGGCGCACCGCGAAACAGCGTAAGCGCCGCCGCGCAGAGAAATTACGGCGCGGCGCAGAGGTAAAACTGCCGTATTGTGCAGTGGTAAGACGTAACATGATTATCCCCCCGGCTCGCTGCGGGGGGATGATAGGAAACCTTTAAAAACGGGCTTGTGCGCCAAACCGGTTTTTAAAGGTTCCTTAAAGGGGAAGACACCCTGGCCCTGCGAATCTGACAGGGAATGAACCGTTTACGGTGCCCGATTTTTTTACGGCACAGGATATGTTAACCACGGCGAAAACTGAAGCTTATTAGCTTAAGGGATCACAATGCAGAACGGCGCAATGAAGGTCTGGCTGGATTCCTCCTATCTGGCGGGCGCGAACCAGTCCTACATAGAACAGCTCTATGAAGATTTTTTAACCGATCCGGATTCTATCGATCTTAGCTGGCGGTCTATCTTCCAGCAGTTGCCTACGGCGGGGGTCAAACCCGATCAACTGCATTCCAAAACGCGCGACTATTTCCGTCGTCTGGCGAAAGATGCTTCGCGCTTTAGCTCCTCTGTGACCGATCCTGACATTGACGCCAAGCAGGTCAAAGTATTGCAGCTGATAAACGCGTTTCGTTTCCGTGGACATCAGCAAGCCAAGCTAGACCCGATCGATTTACGCCCGCAAGCGCCGGTCGCAGAACTGGATCTGGCTTACCATAACCTGACGGCTGATGACCTTCAGGACACCTATAACGTGGGCTCTTTCGCCATCGGCAAAGAGACCATGAAGCTCGGTGAATTGTATGACGCCTTGAAGCGCACCTACTGCGGCTCTATCGGTGCCGAATACATGCATATCACCAGCACCGATGAGAAACGCTGGATTCAGCAGCGTATCGAATCCATTACCGGCCAGCCTTCTTTCAGTTTGGAAGAGAAGCGTCGCTTCCTGAAAGAGCTGACGGCGGCGGAAGGGCTGGAGCGCTATTTAGGGGCCAAATACCCAGGTGCTAAACGCTTCTCGCTGGAAGGTGGCGATGCGCTGGTGCCGATGCTCAAAGAGATGATCCGCCATGCGGGCAACAACGGCACGCGTGAAGTGGTGCTGGGCATGGCGCACCGTGGCCGCCTCAACGTGCTGGTTAACGTGTTGGGGAAAAAGCCGCAGGATTTGTTCGACGAATTTGCCGGTAAGCATAAAGAGCATCTCGGCACCGGTGATGTGAAATACCATCAGGGCTTTTCGTCCGAATTTGCCACCGAAGGCGGTCTGGTGCATTTGGCGCTGGCGTTTAACCCTTCGCACCTTGAGATTGTCAGCCCGGTGGTGACCGGTTCCGTGCGTGCACGCCTCGATCGTCTCAGCAGTGAGAGCGGTCCGCGCGTGTTACCGGTGACCATTCACGGCGATGCGGCCATCAGCGGGCAGGGCGTGGTGCAGGAACTGCTGAACATGTCCACCGTGCGCGGCTATGAAGTGGGCGGTACGTTGCGTATCGTGATCAACAACCGCATCGGTTTTACCACCTCCAACCCGCTGGATATTCGTTCCACGGAATATTGCACCGACATTGGCAAGATGGTGCAGGCGCCGATTTTCCACGTTAACGCTGACGATCCGGAAGCGGTCGCTTATGTGACGCGCCTGGCGTTGGATTTCCGTAATGAATTCAAACGCGATGTGTTTATTGATCTGATTTGCTATCGCCGTCATGGTCATAACGAAGCGGATGAGCCAAGTGCTACGCAGCCGATGATGTACCAGAAGATCAAAAAACACCCGACGCCGCGCAAAGTGTATGCCGATCGCCTGGAACTGGAAAAAAGCATCACGCTGGAGGACGCCACCGAGCAGGTTAACCTGTATCGCGACGCGCTGGATGCAGGCGAATGCGTGGTGGAAGAGTGGCGTGAAATGGACATGCAGTCCTTCACCTGGACGCCTTACTTGAACCACGAGTGGGATGAGCCTTATCCGCACAAGGTGGAGATGAAACGCCTGCAAGAATTGGCAAAGCGCATCAGTGAAGTGCCGGAAGCCATTGAAATGCATCCGTGTGTTGTCAAAGTGTACTCTGACCGTGCCGAAATGGCGCTGGGTAATAAGCCCTTCGATTGGGGCGGCGCGGAAACCCTGGCCTACGCCACGCTGGTGGATGATGGCATTCCTATTCGTATTTCCGGTGAAGACAGTGGCCGTGGCACCTTCTTCCACCGCCATGCCGTGGTGCATAACCAAAAGAATGGCTCGAGCTACACGCCGCTGGAACACGTGCATAATGCGCAGGGCACCTTTAACGTGTGGGACTCGGTGTTGTCCGAAGAGGCGATTCTGGCGTTTGAATACGGCTACGCCACGGCAGAGCCGCGCACGTTGACCATTTGGGAAGCGCAGTTCGGTGATTTCGCCAACGGTGCACAAGTGGTGATCGATCAGTTCATCAGCTCCGGTGAGCAGAAGTGGGGACGCATGTGCGGCCTGGTGATGCTGCTGCCGCATGGCTATGAAGGCCAAGGCCCCGAGCACTCCTCAGCGCGCCTCGAGCGTTATCTGCAACTGTGTGCCGAGCAAAACATGCAGGTGTGCATTCCGTCCACTCCGGCGCAGGTTTATCATATGTTGCGTCGTCAGGCGCTGCGCGGTATGCGGCGTCCGCTGGTGGTGATGTCACCAAAATCGCTGTTGCGCCATCCGCTGGCGATCTCCTCGCTGGAAGAGATGGCAAACGGCGCGTTCCAGCCGGCTATCGGTGAAATTGACGAACTTGATCCGCAAGGAGTGAAGCGCGTCGTGCTCTGTTCCGGCAAGGTCTACTATGATTTATTGGAACAGCGTCGTAAGAATGAACAGAACAACGTGGCGATTGTGCGCATCGAACAACTCTACCCGTTTCCGCAGCAGGCGGTGCAGGCGGCGTTAGCGCCGTTTGCGCACGTGCATGATTTTGTCTGGTGTCAGGAAGAGCCGCTCAATCAGGGGGCATGGTATTGCAGCCAGCACCATTTCCGCGAAGTGATTCCCTTTGGAGCGTCTTTGCGTTACGCCGGACGCCCGGCCTCCGCCTCTCCAGCGGTCGGTTATATGTCTGTGCATCAGAAACAACAGCAAGATCTGGTTAACGACGCGCTGAACGTTGATTAAATAAAAGGATAGATAATGAGTAGCGTAGATATTCTTGTCCCTGACCTTCCCGAATCGGTAGCTGATGCTTCCGTGGCGACCTGGCACAAAAAGCCGGGTGACAGCGTCCAGCGTGATGAAGTGCTGGTCGAAATTGAAACGGATAAAGTGGTGCTGGAAGTGCCTGCACCAGAAGCGGGTGTGCTGGATGCCGTGCTGGAAAGCGAAGGCGCTACGGTGACATCACGCCAAATCCTCGGACGCCTGCGCCGTGGCGACAGCTCCGGTAAAGAAACCAGCGAAAAAGCACAGAGCAAAGAGTCTACGCCTGCCCAGCGCCATACCGCCGGGTTGACCGAAGAGAACAGCGACGCGCTCAGCCCGGCGATTCGTCGCCTGATCGGTGAGCACGGTCTGGATGCGGCTGCGATTAAAGGCAGTGGCGTCGGTGGCCGTATCACGCGTGAAGATGTCGAAAAACATCTGGCAGCGCAGGCTGCCAGCGGCAGCGACAAAAAAGCGGAGAAAGCCGCAGATGCTGCACCGGCGCTGGCTCATCGCAGCGAAAAACGCGTGCCAATGACGCGCCTGCGTAAGCGGGTTGCTGAACGCCTGCTCGAAGCGAAAAACAGTACCGCCATGTTGACGACCTTTAACGAAGTCAACATGCAGCCGATCATGAACCTGCGCCAGCAGTACGGTGATGCGTTTGAAAAACGTCACGGTGTGCGCCTGGGCTTTATGTCGTTCTACATCAAAGCCGTGGTGGAAGCGCTGAAACGCTACCCTGAGGTCAACGCCTCCATCGACGGCGAAGATGTGGTGTACCACAACTATTTTGATGTCAGTATCGCCGTCTCCACGCCGCGCGGTCTGGTTACGCCAGTGCTGCGCGATGTCGATGCGCTGGGCATGGCTGACGTTGAGAAGAAAATCAAAGATCTCGCGGTGAAAGGGCGTGACGGCAAGTTGACGGTAGAAGAACTGACCGGCGGTAATTTCACCATTACCAATGGTGGCGTGTTCGGCTCCCTGATGTCCACCCCCATCATCAACCCGCCACAGAGTGCGATTCTGGGCATGCATGCCATTAAAGACAGACCGATGGCCGTGGATGGTCAAGTGGTGATTCTGCCGATGATGTATCTGGCGCTTTCTTACGATCACCGGTTGATCGATGGTCGTGAATCCGTGGGCTTTTTGGTCACGGTAAAAGAGATGCTGGAAGATCCAACACGCCTGCTGCTCGATGTATAGCGCGTGATGGCGTATACCGCCGCCGCCTGCCGAGCGGCGGTATACGGTAAAGGTATTGGTTTACTTTGTGCTATGCAGCCGCCTTTGGCGGCGTTATCCAATAATATCAAGAAAGTCATGCGACTTATCTTCAAACCGAGATGGATAGAACATCATGAATTTACATGAATATCAGGCAAAACAGCTCTTTGCTCGATATGGCCTGCCGGCGCCGACCGGTTATGCCTGCACCACGCCGCGCGAAGCAGAAGAGGCCGCCTCGAAAATTGGTGCCGGTCCGTGGGTAGTGAAATGCCAGGTACATGCGGGTGGCCGCGGTAAAGCGGGCGGCGTAAAAGTGGTGAGCAGCAAAGAAGATATTCGCGCGTTTGCGGAAAATTGGCTGGGCAAACGTTTGGTGACCTACCAAACGGATGCGCAAGGCCAGCCTGTGCATCAGATTCTGGTGGAAGCTGCAACCGACATCGATCAAGAACTCTACCTCGGTGCCGTGGTCGATCGCGCTACGCGTCGTGTGGTGTTTATGGCCTCGACCGAAGGTGGGGTGGAAATTGAAAAAGTGGCGGAAGAGACGCCGGAACTGATTCATAAAGCCGCGCTCGAACCATTGACCGGCCCACAGCCTTATCAGGGGCGTGAGTTGGCCTTTAAACTGGGGCTGAGCGGCAAGCAAGTGGCGCAGTTCACCAAGATTTTCATGGGTCTGGCGACCCTGTTCCTGGAACGCGATCTGGCACTGGTGGAGATTAACCCGCTGGTGATCACCAAGCAGGACGATCTGGTCTGTCTGGACGGAAAACTTGGCGCTGACGGCAATGCGCTGTTCCGCCAGCCGGAGCTGCGCGAAATGCGCGATCCGAGCCAGGAAGATTCTCGCGAAGCGCATGCCGCACAGTGGGAACTGAACTATGTGGCGCTCGATGGCAACATTGGTTGCATGGTGAACGGTGCGGGTCTTGCCATGGGCACCATGGACATCGTCAAGCTGCATGGCGGTGCGCCGGCCAACTTCCTGGATGTGGGCGGTGGTGCAACCAAAGAGCGTGTGACCGAAGCCTTTAAAATCATTCTCTCCGACGACAACGTGAAAGCGGTACTGGTAAATATCTTTGGCGGTATCGTGCGCTGTGATCTGATCGCTGACGGCATCATCGGTGCGGTAGCCGAAGTGGGCGTTAACGTACCTGTGGTAGTGCGCCTGGAAGGAAACAATGCGGAACTGGGTGCCAAGAAACTGGCAGACAGCGGCCTGAATATCATCGCCGCCACCAGTTTGACAGATGCAGCTCAGCAGGTTGTGAAGGCAGTGGAGGGTAAATAATGTCTATTCTGATTGATAAGCACACTAAAGTCATTTGCCAGGGATTCACCGGCAGCCAAGGCACCTTCCACTCTGAGCAAGCACTCGCTTACGGTACCAAGCTCGTGGGCGGCGTGACGCCCGGTAAGGGCGGCACAGAACATTTGGGCTTACCGGTGTTCAATACCGTGCGCGAAGCGGTGGAAGCGACCGGCGCGACGGCTTCGGTGATTTACGTCCCGGCACCGTTTTGCAAAGACTCAATTCTGGAAGCAATTGATGCGGGAATTGAACTGGTCATCTGTATCACTGAAGGTATCCCGACGCTGGATATGCTGACCGTGAAGGTGAAGCTGGAACAGAGCGGCGTGCGGATGATTGGGCCTAACTGTCCGGGCGTTATCACCCCCGGTGAGTGCAAAATTGGCATTATGCCCGGCCATATTCACAAACCGGGCAAGGTGGGGATCGTTTCTCGTTCAGGAACGCTGACCTACGAAGCGGTGAAACAGACCACCGACACCGGGCTTGGTCAGTCAAGCTGTGTCGGTATCGGCGGTGACCCGATTCCGGGTTCCAACTTTATCGATATTCTGGCGTTGTTCGAACAGGATCCACAAACCGAGGCCATCGTGATGATCGGTGAAATCGGTGGCACGGCGGAAGAGGAAGCGGCAGCCTATATCAAAGCGCATGTCACCAAACCGGTGGTAGGGTACATCGCCGGTGTGACGGCACCGAAGGGCAAGCGCATGGGCCATGCAGGTGCCATCATTGCGGGTGGTAAAGGCACGGCGGATGATAAATTCGCGGCGCTGGAAGCGGCTGGCGTGAAAACGGTGCGCAGCCTGGCGGATATCGGCGATGCCGTGAAAGCTGTGTTGGCGCGTTAGTGCCTTGCCAAAAGCGCGTGTTGTTGCTGATGAACCGACCTTAAATAGTGACACACGCTTGCCATCGTCATTCCCGCGAAAGCGGGAATCTCGTGCAGGTAGGATGCGTTTTTTCTGGCAGAGATCCCCGGCTTTCGCCGAGGATGACGAGGGGTAAAGTGATTTGCCAGCAGTCTGGGGGCCATCTTTGGATGGCCCTTTTTTATTGCCGGTACAGTAATAAAACCGTCATTCCGCACCTGATTTTTCTTTTTTCGGGACTTGACGGTATTCTGAAGTTCTGAATTTATTACTGCTTTTTGCAGACCAATCAGCATGAGTACTCCCCACGTTACCATCCGTAACC
>NZ_JBPETA010000050.1:0-18891 GCF_051710365.1 Symbiopectobacterium sp.
CATGGCGATGGTCAAAGCGCTTAACCGGATCACGCTATTAGGAATGCCGAACAGTATTCGCATCACGTAACAATCGACCCGATGGGGCACAGTCGTTACAAGTTCTGATTTATTCAACAAAGCCTATCTGGTGCTGATTTCATCGGTCAGTTTTGCACTGTGGAGCCAACTGCTGAAATACAACAAAGTGGGTGTGCTTGCGCCGTTTAACTTCCTGATCCCGGTTGCTGGCGTGCTGCTTTCTGCGCTGTTTTTGGGCGAGAAAATGCTGGAATGGCGCTATGCCATCGCGCTGGTGCTGGTGTGTGCCGGTATCGGTATGGTCAATCGTCAGGCATGGCGGCCGTCATTGAGATAAATATTGCCTCGGTTTCCGTTGGTGCCAACAAGAAGCACCAACGGTGAGGCCAAAACGCATCACGCGGGATGCTTTAACGGGGCTTTTTTCTCACTGGCGGCAGAGGTGCAGAAAAACGCCAGGATCACCATGCACAATACCGGCAGCATGGCGATACGCAGCCCGGCGTGTTCGCCGATAAACCCCAGCGCTGGCGGCCCAACGAGAAAAGCGATGTAGCCGAGAATGGCTGCAAGGGTGACGCGCACCGCACGGTTTTCACCCGTAGCGCCAGCGGCAGAGATAGTGAGTGGAAAACCCAACGATTCGCCAATCCCCCACAAAATAACCGCGAGGGCCGCGAGCCACTGTGTGTGGGTTAAAATAATCAGCCCCAACCCCACGGCGGCTGAAACCGCGCTGAATTTGAGAATGGCAGTGCGGCCAAATTGGTTGACGATGTAACCGCCTGCAAAGCGCCCGACGGTCATGCCTGCGGCGAACCCGACAAAGAACAGAGAGCCTGATGTATGGCTGAAACCATGTGCATCGATCATCAACAACGGCAGCCAGTCATTGGCAGAGCCTTCCGCCAGCGCCATCGCTAAAATCACTACGCCCAGAAGCACCAGACGCGTGTCTTTCAGTTCATGAATCACCTGCGCTTTATAGCTGCGGTTTTCACTGTGTTGCTCTGCCACAAGGGCGCTTGCCTAGGGCATATGGGTAAATTGCAATGCAAGCGTCAGCGCAGTCAGGCCAATAATTATGCCAAAATGGAGGTTGATGCTGATGTTCAGTACGGTCATCCCCATGCCGATCAGCGCGCCAACCAGCGTGCCCAGGCTGAAAAAGCCGTGCAGCGTGGTCATGATGACCTGATTGATATGCTGTTCAAACGCGGCACCTTCAATATTTAAAGCAATATCAATCATGCCCAGCCCCATGCCAAACAGCGCCAGCACACAAAACGCGACAGGTTGATTTGCCAGTAAAAGCGCTACCGCCAGCAGCAGAAAACCGATAGCCAGCAGCATAAAACCCGCCAGCGTAACGCGACGAATGCCGTACTTATTGATCAGTTTTCCCGACCAGAGTATTCCCACCATGGAACCGCAGGAAAAGCCAAACAGGATTAACCCGAAAACTTCTGTAGACGCATGCAGCGTATCTCGTATCAACGGCGTTCGGGTGATCCAGGAACTCCAGGCAAAGCCGGGCAAAAACATCAGGGAAAATAACGCCATTTTCTGGCGCAGAACGGATGAAGACATAACAACCAACCTTACTCACATTATCGGGTTGCACAGTACGCACAGCAGTGAGTGTGATTATTGACCGGTAATGAATATTCACCACCAATAATCGTTTCTTGTGCGTCGTACATTTGTACGAAATAGTGTTGCATATCCCTCTGCGGTTGTCAGCTATCAGGTATTTTTATTTGTTATGCCATGAGGTGAAAACACGCGGGTGCGATGAATGACCCGCGTGTTTGCCGCGTTACAGGCGTGCGATTGTGGCGGGTAACCCTTGCCGCACCGATGCGCCAGAAACCCAATCAAGCCAGGTATTGGGGATCTGGCGCGTGGGATCGGTAAAACCTAAATCATTGAGATTGATCCCTGCGCCTACCTGCGGATTGACGGGCAGCGCAACACCGTCCAGATATTGCTGCGCCGCGCCCATTTCCTTATGCCCATAGCCGTGTTCAATGGCGATCACGCCGGGCATTACGCCGCTCAGTAGACTGATCTGGGCGATGACGCTGCCGCCTGGCGTAGTGATGCGCGCCAGATCGCCGTGTTGCAGGCCATAACGCTGTCCATCCGCTGGATTGAGCGCCACCAGATTGCTCGGCTTCACCTGATGTAGCCGTGGGATCACCGCAGACGCGCTTGCCATGGTATTGGATTTAAACGAGATCAGCTTTAATGGCCAGCGTGTGGCGGGGTAGAGCTGTTCAATGGCGCGACCATCGGATAAGCGTGCGGGATACCAGGTTGGGCAGCCGCTGAAGCGTTCACCGGTAATAGCATGGCGATGAGCGGCGACCTGCGCGTTCCAGATTTGCAACGGTGTGTCCAGGCGATTACCCACGCTGTCATCAACGCGTCCGCTGGCATCGGGGGCGAAGCGACCGCCGCGCGTGTAGATAAACGCCACGCGGTCAACTTCGTTGGCGCGAAGCGTTTGTCTAAGCAACGGCATGATGCGATCGACGCCGCACAGTTGAATATCTTGTTGCGTCGCGGCGGCTACCGGCGCTTTACCAGCAAAAGCAATATTGGCTGCAACGCGCAGGTAATAGTCTTCTGCACAATGCAGCGGGTAGCGATTGCCTTGCGTATCACTGAGGGCGTTTTCACCAAAACCGGGTAAATCGAGCCGTTTTGCTACGGCAATACAGAAGGCCTCCATGCCGATCGGTTGCCCATTGGCAGTGCGTGCGGTTGCTGGCGTGACGATGGGCCAACGTGCCGTGGAGGCTTTGCTGGCCACACCTGCCCAGGGAGCGCTGAATCCCCAGCTTTCAAAATTATGGGTGTCGGGCACCAGGTAGTCTGCCAGTGCGGTGGTTTCGTTCATGAAAGCATCAATGGCGATAAACAGCGGTAAGCGTGTCGGATCTTTCAAGCGGGCTTCCGCGACGCCGCGTAATCCTGGGATGCCGTACATCGGGTTGGTCATGTTGGAAATCCAGGCCTTGAGCGGGTAGGGATAACCCTCCAACGCGGAACTGAGCAGTTCCGTCAGTTGCCCGGCAACGAACGGATACCAAGGCGCTTTGGCAGGCCAGGGTGAAACACCTGCGGCGACCTTTTCCCGGTATTCATCCGAGGTTTCATAGGTGGTATTGCTGCGCGCAATATTGAGCCCTTTCGGCTTGACCTGACCGGGAAAGCTGACCAGGTTATAGCGCGGCCCGTCGCTGACGCCGTTGAACTGACCGCCGCCGAGGAATACCCCGCCAGACAGGCTCATGTTACCGATCAGCACATTGAGCATCATGGTCGCCCAGGCGTTATAGAAACCGTTGCCCGCCATCATGCCGCCGTGGGTGATAACTGCCGCTTTGCGTCCATAGCGGGTGAAGGTTTCCGCAAGCTGCTGGATCTGTGCAACTGGCACACCGCATTGCGTGCTGTACGCCGCCAATGTCATCTGCTCCGACGCCTCTTTCAGGCGCTGGAAGCTGCTTTTCACCGTCACTTGACGTCCATCGTGCAGGGTGACCTGCTGATGCACCAGCAGCGTCGCTGTATCGCAGCGATCCGCCGCAACCAGCGCACCGTTGGCATCAACCACGACGGGTATGGCCGGGGTTGTGCCGTCGTCGCGGAGGTGTGCGGTAGTGAGGTGCTGGCCTGCTTGTGGATGATCGTCATCAACGATGACCAGATGTGTAGCGTTGGTCCAGCTCTTTTCTCCTTGGCGCTGCATCGCCGCCACACTGGGAATGGCGAGGTAAGCGGATTGATAACGCTGGTTTTCAATGATCCAACGGATCATCCCCATGGCTAACGCTGCATCGCTGCCGGGATTGACCGGCAACCAGTGACCGTTATCGTCTGCCAACACGGTGGTTAATGGCAGTGCCGGGGCGACCACCACGTAACGAAACGCCGCGCGCAGCCTTGCACTGGCTAACTGCCTGGCCTGACGTTTAAACGGGTTACCAGATTGTGCCGGAGAAGTGCCCATGAAAAGCGCAAATTCGACGTTGTCCCAGTCTGGTTTCACATGCGGGTTTTTATCGAGATTGCCTAACAGGGCGCCTGAACCGGCGCGGTAGGAGAGGCCACAGTAAGCACCGTGTGCCCCGAAATTCTTGCTGCCAAAGCTGTTTTGCGCGAAACGGCGCAGAAAGGTATCGCACCCATCGTCAGCGGCGTTTGTCACCAGTAGCTGATTGGTTTTAGGTCCGTAGCTGGGATGATGCGGATCGATGGGGGTGTCGGGCGCATGGATGGTGCGTAGACCGTCAACCTGTCCTTCGCCAAACAGATCGCCACCTTCGACAATTTCATTGATCAACTGTTCAAAGCTGATCCGTTGCCATTTACCTTCGCAGCGCTTGCCAACACGCTTCATCGGTTCGAGGATACGCAGCGGGCTGTAAAGGCTCTCTACCTGCGTGGCACCACGGGCGCAGACGGTAGAACGCCCATCAAGGCCGCTTTCGCCGGATAAACGAGCCAGCGCCTGAGCCATCGGGATGGCAGCGTCGATGTGGCGTTCGTGCGAAAGCGGATGATAAGGGTTGCCTGCGATGCGCAGCACTCTCCCCGATGTCCGATCGACCCTGACGCGCACACCGCATTGCGTCCAGCAGCCGAAGAATTGTGTCATCGATACAGTTTGTTGTGGATTGGCTTGCCAACCGTTCAGGGCTAGCCCTTCCGGCTCCAACGCATTACCGACAATACGATCGCGGGTGATGGTGCCCGAAGTGCCCTTCATTAGACCATCAACGGCGCGCTTTGCGACATCGCGATAGCTTAACCCAAACGCGGACAGTCCACCGACCGTCAGGCCCACTTTCAGCCACTGGCGCCGTGTCAATTTAGCCATGTTGTTTTCTCCTTGTGAGCCAGCCGAGGGCTTCTCGAACCATAATCAGCAGTGCTACCCAGAGTCCAAAGGTGCCGATAAGGGCTTGCAGGCCATCGGTGGTGCTCGGTAGCGTATAAGGGGTGAGGTGCGCGTCATATTTAGGAACGGTTTGGACCTGAATCAGCAGTGTCCAACGAATCAGCCAGGCGAGGGCCATGGCACAGAAGACACCGCACAGCAGGATGCGCGTTGCCCGAGCCCGAAGGCTTACCGCGATGGCGAACACGGTTGTGAATAACCACAGCGCCCCCCATGCACTGGCATACAGGCGCGCGGAGGCACTGTTTGTCAGCCAAAGGCGAACCGCGTTGCCAGAGACGGTATCGCTAGTTGCCCAAAGCGTAACGGTGCCTGCTAAGACGAGGAGCGACAAAAGCTGTGCGCGCCCTAATCGGCGTCGCCACACGTTGTCTTGTCGTATGGCGAAAATCAGTAAAGCGAACAGCGTTTGCAGTGCGCTCAGAAACATGGTGATGGGAAAGGCATAGCTAAACCATATTGGTCGCGCTTTAAGAACAGAAGCTTCTCTGCCGGTGTAGATCAGCAATCCGATAGCGGCCAGTGCGCTGAAGAGCGCCAGCCAGCGCGTGGCAGCAAACGATTTCCCGTCTGCACGTTGTGCTGTACTGCGATAAACCATAGCCCGAGCAACAGGGTGAACAGCGGTAAAAACACAGCACCCCACGGCATCCATGACCAGGGTGTTGGATAGGCGTAGAAATGCCACACGCGCGCGGGTTGATGCAAATCGGCGGTCAGCGCCAATGGCGCAGTGATGGCACAGGTCAGGGTAATGATGAGCGTGATATGTTCCAGCCGTGCGCTATGGGCATCGCCACGCCAGCGTAGGCCACAGGCAAACAGCGCGCCGCAGGCGGCAATACCAATAAAGAAGAAATACTGCACGGCCCAGGGTAACCAGGTGATGGATTGAGACTGAGTGACCAACTCTTCGATCATAATCTGTTGTGTCATTTAAACCTCCTGATGCAGTGCTGGCTGCGCACGCCCCAGTAGTGGGGTGACGAAGGCCTCATCAAGGCCGAGGTAAAACACGTGAGGCGCAGTACCCTGTTCCGGCATCAACACCTTGATGTCACTGTGATGTTGTGCCAGCATGCGGCTGATTTTGCTGTTGGGATCGCGCAGATCGCCGATGATGCGAGTGCCGCCGACGCAAGACTCAACGCAGGCGGGAAGTAATCCCGCTTCAAGGAGATGAACGCAAAACGTACATTTATCTGCGGTCTGGGTCTCATGGTTAATAAAACGTGCGTCGTAAGGGCAGGCTTGTACGCAGTAGGCACAGCCAACGCAGCGTGTGTTATCCACTACCACGATGCCATCCTCGCGTTGAAAGGTGGCTTGCACCGGGCATACGGGCACGCAAGGCGGTTGATCGCAGTGGTTACATAATCGCGGCAATAGCACATTGGTGACCGATTGTGTCTCGGTTAACACCACCTGATACTGGCTAACATGGGTGCGCAAGGCGTCATGCGGGGCATGATTTTCAATGGCACAACTGACGGTGCAAGACTGGCAGCCAATGCAGCGGCGCAGGTCTATCAACATCGCATAGCGATGTTCACGGGAGCCCCCTTTGTGCAGAGGGGCCAATGTCATGCCAGCCTGCGCCAGTGGAATCAGCGATGCACCTGCGGTAATCATGCCTATACGTTGCAGAAATTGTCGTTTACTGCTGTCCATGGTGTTCTCCCATCACGTCGTAACGGCGTAACCTGCGTCACGCTGTCAGCCGGTGAGCGATGAATTAACAATGTCGATGATTTACAGTGTAAAAATGGTGAAGGGTGTGGCTCTATTGTGGTTAACCACATACCAGAAGCGTTGTTGATCTAAAACAACAATAACGACAGGGGTATTGCTTGGGAGGTGGGGTGAAACAGGTTGTGGTCGCGGTGTTGTGCCTGCTGCTGTGCCCAATGGTGCTGGCGGGGGAGTGGACGGTAGGGGTTTTAGCCATGCGCGGTGAGGCCAATATCCGGCAGCAGTGGCAAGCATTGGAACAGATGTTAAACCACGCGATCCCTGAAGAACGCTTTCACATTCAGCCGTTGGATTTGCGACAAATGGGAGAGGCTGTCAACCAGCGAAGCGTGCAATTTCTGGTGACCAATCCGGCGCAATTTGTTCAGCTTAACAGCCATTATCATCTGCGCTGGCTGGCGTCGTTACGCTCACGGCGCGGAGGCATGGAGGGCGGGAACCTGATTGGCAGCGCCATTCTGGTACGGCGTGACAGTGATATTATCAGCCCGCAAGCGCTGATAGGAAAAACCGTGGGTGCGATTGATACACAGGCGTTTGGTGGCTACTTATTGGGTTATAAAGTGCTTAATGACGCCGGGTTACGGCCGGAACACGATTTCCAACTGCGTTTTACCGGGTTCCCTGCGGATGCCTTGCTGTATCTGCTGCGTGAGCGCGCCATTCAGGCCGCGATTGTGCCGGTATGCTTGTTAGAAAACATGGATGAAGAGGGGCTGATCAACAAGGCGGAGTTTCGCCCGTTGCTGGCGCAAGCGCAGCCCTTTCCATGTGTGACCAGCACGGCGCTCTATCCCAACTGGTCGTTTGCCGCTTTGCCTGATGTGGATAATGTGCTGGTCGATCGCGTGGCGCGCGCATTGTTGAATGCGCCCGAGACGGCGGAATATCAATGGAGTGCGCCAGACTCCACCAATCAGGTTGAAGCGTTACTGCGTGACGTGAACCAACACCCGGAACAGCGGCGCTTGTGGTTGGATATTAAAAGCTGGTTGATTCAGCACCAGCTTGCGATGAGCATCCTGGCAATGGTACTGGCGGTACTGACCGTGAATTATGTCTGGGTGATGCTGCTAGTTCGACGGCGTGGCAAGCAGTTGGAAAGGGCCAGTGCGCAATTGCATCAGCAGGAACAGGCCTTGACGACGGCGCGACAAATGAGCGTGCTGGGCGAAATGGCATCCGGTTTTGCTCATGAATTAAACCAGCCGCTTGCGGCGATACGCCACTATGCGCAGGGGGGCTGATTCGTTTACGCAATGCGGATGCACACCATCCGCTGATCCCGGCTCTGGAACATATTGACGCTCAGGCACAACGCGGTGGCGACACCCTGAATAATTTACGCATGTGGGTGACCCAATCACAAGGCTCGGCAGCAGGGGATTGGCAATCGGTGGCGGTGACTACTGCGACACATCATGTCTGGCGCCTGTTGCGTATGGAACAACAATACCCGCAGGTTCGGCTCTGGTTGGATGTCGATAATGACCTGACGCTGAGGCTGCCGCCCGTGTTGCTGGATCAGGTCTTGGCGAATCTGATGCTGAATGCGGCTCAGGCAGGCGCACAGGATATCTGGCTCTGCGGATGGCGGGATGAGGCCACTGCGGTGCTTGAGCCTCAGGATAATGCGGGTGGCATGAGTGATAATGCACTCATGTCAGGCTTTTACGCCGTTTACCACCAGCAAAGCAACGGGCATGTGGTTAGGCCTGGCGATTTGCCAGCGTTTGATGCGGCAATGCGACAGCGAGATTACGTTGGAAAACCGTCTTAGTCCCGAAAATACGCTGGGGATATGCGTTACGCTACGCTTCATGATTTTTGACGGAGAGAATAAATGCCAATGATCCACCTGGTGGATGATGATGTTGCGGTGACCGAGGCATGCCAGTTTTTGTTAGAGAGCATGGACTATAGCGTGACCTGCTGGCACAGCGCGGAGCCCTTTCTCTCGCAGGCTGCACTGCACGACGTCGGCGTCGTGTTACTGGATATGCGCATGCCGGGAATGGATGGGCAGCAGGTCTACGCCGCCATGCGGCAACAGCGCAGCACGCTGGCCGTGATTTTTTTGTCCGGGCATGGCGATGTGCCGATGGCGGTCACACAAATCAAACAGGGGGCAGTGGATTTTTTGCAAAAGCCGGTCGCCGTTGCGCCGTTGACCACCGCGTTGGCCCAGGCATTTACCGTCTCTGCCGACCTGTTTGCATGCCACCAGATCCGATGCTGTTACGCTGAACTGACGCCCAAAGAACGGGAACTGGCCAGTTATGTGGTGCAAGGGCTGATCAACCGGGAAATCGCGGAAAAGATGCATATTGCGCTGCGCACCGTTGAAGTGCACCGCGCCCGCGTGATGGAGAAAATGCAGGCGGACAGCCTTGCCAGTCTGGTCAACAAATTCTATAAAACCGCGCTGGCATAGCCGTCAGATTAATCGTCTGCGCGGGGTTATCAGTAATTCCTTTGTTTTGAGATCCGAGGCAAGTCTGATCGCGCTTGCCAAGGTATAAACGCCGTTATCGTGTTTGGCCTGCGTTATTATGAACGCGTTATTCCCAAGCCAGTTGTAACATACCAAGTAATTGATCGTAGGTTAACGGCACCGGATTGGCCTTCATGGATGATGCACTGCTGGCCGCCAGCGCAGCGGATTGCAACGCGTCCTGCGAGACACCGAGCGTGCTGAGTGAGCCTAAACCAGCGTGGTGACGCCAGTCTCGGAGTGCCTCAAAGGCCTGCATCGGAGGAACACCGAGCGCACTGGCAAACCAACGGCGTATTTCATCAAAGCGTACCAGTAACGTTGGATCGGTGACATGGGCATTATTCAGCATCAAGCCAAAGGGGAGCAGACTACCGCATAGTGCACCGTGTGGGGCATCGCATAATCCACCCAATGGACCCGCCAAGCCATGAATCACGCCAAGCCCGGCATTCGCCAGCGCCAGACCGCCACACAGGCTTACCCACGCCATGGTATCCCGGCTCTGCGGACATTCTTGTTTCATCAACTGCATTAACGCGCTGATGCCCTGCGGGATTGCGGCTCGACACAGGGCGTCCGTGTAAGGCGTCGCGCGATTGCATATATAAGGTTCAATCACTTGCGTCAAGGCATCCAGCCCAGAGGCGAGCGTCACACTGCGAGGCGTATTGTCTGTCAGGGCTGGATCAATGATGGCGAGGTCTGGCAGCATGCGGTTATCGCGCAGGCTGACTTTTCGACGGTGCGCAGGAACGTTGATAACGGCATTTTTGGTTACCTCGGCACCTGTCCCGGCGGTAGTGGGCAGTGCAACGAAGGTTAAGGGGGCTGACTCCAGGATTCGGCCATTACCGACCACCTCCAGATAGTCAATCAACGGCCCGTGTGCTTTCACCAGTGCAGCGATTGCTTTACCTGCATCGATAACCGCGCCGCCGCCAAGGCTGACAACGGCATCTACCCCATACTGTCGCGCGAGTTCAACCCCTTGTTCAATGTTGGCAAGCGTGGGTTCGTGAGCGATCGTGAAGGTACTGACGCGCACCTGTGCCGCACGGAGTTTGTCGACAAGAAAAGCGGCGCGTTGCGGGTTGGCTCCCTGAATCAGCAGGACGTGTCGCGCGCGCGCGGCCAGCCAGGTGGCGGCACCCGCAGCTTCTCCGCGTCCAAAACGAATTTCACCGGGGCTTACCACAGAAAATGACAGGGGCATTGAAAACTCCTTTATCGCGTCAACCTGCACACACCTGTGCGGCTCATTAAAATAAGTAATGTATCCATTTTCAAGCGGTTCACAAGCCAAAGTGCTTAATTGTGCTCAACATGGCAGAAAATTTTCACAGTCTTGATGCCTGCTGGCGTGTGATGAAAAAGTGTAGGGGTGGCGGAATTATGCAATTTTGGCCTACGCTTATCTCTGTGACGTTTTTTTGTAAGATTTTCTGTATGGTTTGGTATTAAGGAGACTCTATGAAGTGTCCGAGCATTCCTGATGATGATCCACAAAGACTGAAAGCGCTCTGCGAATATGCGCTTGATCCTGGAGCTACCTTATCCAGTTTGTCGCCAGTCGTGCGCATCGCGTCCCGTATGTTCGATATGCCCATTGCGGCAGTCAATATGATCGGCAGCGATCGTGTGTTCTTTGCCGCGAGCCATGGGTTGGGTGAGGGGTCTGTTGACATGACCCGAGATGCCTCTTTCTGTGCGCATGCCATTCTGACCGAAAACGGTATGATTGTGCGTGACGCCGAACGGGATGAGCGTTTTCATGATAATCCCTTGGTGACCGGGCCGAGCCATATCCGTTTTTATGCGGGTGTGCCGTTACGCTCCCCCGAAGGGTATGCTCTGGGTGCGTTGTGTATTCTGGATAACAGTCCCCACCAAAACTTTACCGCTGAGGATCACGCTCGCCTGACCGAGTTGGCCAGAATGGCGTCCGATCGTCTTGAACTGCGATGCATTGAAGTAGCCAGCGAACATTGCGCCGAAATGGACACTACGGTATTGACGGGGGACGCACCGGTTATCCACTTTGATCGGGCCTTGCGCATTACCGGTTGGAACGAGGCGACATCACAACTATGGGGCTAAGCAGAGGATGATAGCGCCGAACTGGTGATCAGTGACCTTTTTGGTATTGATGAAAATACAGAATTCTGGAACGCCATCCGCCGTGTAATTGCAGACGGTAAATGCAGTGAAACACCGCCTTTTGAGGTCAGTGGACGGCATAAAAACGGCAGCAAGTTGTTCCTTGTGTTATCGCTGTTTTGTGAATGTTGTGGTGGCAATTTGCAGTTTACCGCCGCATTACGAGGCATGACGCGTTATCGACAGGATAAAAAGGCCATTGCCATCAGTGCCGATTGCGATCCGCTAACCGGGCTGAGAAATCGACGCCGCTTTTATCGTTGCGTCGAAGACGCCGTATTGCGAGACCCCAATGCTGCCATCATGATGATTGATATTGACGGTTTCTCGGATGTCAATGCCGCTTTTGGGCATGCTGCCGGTGACGAAATTTTATGTGAAATCACCCATCGTCTGCTGACATCAACCAAGGAAACGCAGATTGTTGCGCGCATTGGCGGTGATGAGTTTGCAGTGCTGCTGCCGGATATTTACGAACAGGCTGAAGCTGGGTTTTACGCCCAGCAAATCATGGCGCATATCGCTCAGCCGATTCTGGTACAGGGCAGTCCGATAAGTGTAACGGTCAGTGGGGGCATTTCACTGGCACCGAAACACGGCTATGAAGCGCTGGAACTGATTGCCAATGCCGATCTGGCCTTATCAAGGGCGAAGCGGACAGGGCGTAATCAACTCTATATCTTTACGCCTGAGTTGCGCCAGGAGGCAACGGCGCGCCGCCATCACGCCATGGAGTTATTACGCGCGACGGACAACAGCGAGTTTGTGTTGTTTTATCAACCGCAAATAAAACTGAGTGATGGCTCATTGTCCGGCGCGGAGGCGTTAATCCGCTGGGTACACCCCACGCGTGGGCTATTACCCCCTTCGGAATTTTTAACCACATTAGCACGCGGACCAATGGCGGTTAGCGTGGGGTCTTGGATCCTCGATGAAGCCTGTGCGCAGGCGGCCTATCTATTGCCTTCGATGATTTTGGTACGGGCTATGCGTCGTTGAGTATGCTAAATCAGTACCCGGTAACGCGCATAAAAATTGATCGCTCATTTATTCAAAATTTGCTCACTTCACGACGCGATGCTTCTGTTGCTTATGCCATTCTTGATATTGCCCGTAATTTCGAGATTGAAGCGATTGCGGAGGGAATCGAAACCGCAGAGAAGTGGCATGACTTACGCCAGCACGGCTGTCAGGAAGGACAAGGCTATTGGTTTGGTAAGCCGTTGGAGGCGCAAGCATTTGCCTCGAAATTCGGGCTTGTTCCGCAGACGTTTAGGCAGAAGATTAATCCATAATCAGGCTTTTAGGGTAAAAGGTGGTGTGAGTATTTACGATGATCCACATACTGTTTTGAATAAGATAAATTGCCTGCCTTAACACACTACCTTCATTTTGTGCCCAGCCAGTGTGACCCAATGGCTGGGTGTTATTATTTTGGACCGTCCGTATTACAGCGGGTTTAGGCCTTGCGGTGCTGTTCTGGCGACGGCGGGTAATCTGGCGATACCAAACCCGGTGAAGCCGTATATTAGCGCGAAGAAGATCGCCGCATAGCATTGGATTGCCCATGGGACAAGATCCAATGTGCTAACCCCCAGAGTGCTGGCCATATACACCCCAGCCGAGGTCCAGGGCAGTAATGGCTCAGTCACTGTACCCGCGTCCTCCACCGTTCGCGACAGGTTCTTGGTGTCCAGTCCCATACGCAGATAAGATTCTCTAAACAATTCAGCGGGAATAAGCAGCGCCAACTTCCCGTCACTGGTTGCTCCCGTGACCAATAGGGTGGTTGCCACGGTAGCTGCAATCAACTGACCCACACTGCGAATCGCCTTTAGCAATCGGTTAATGATTACGGTCAGAGCCCCAGTCAACGTTAAGGCCCCTGCAAAGGAAAATGCGCAAAGCACCAAGAGGATGGTGCTCATAATGGAGAACATCCCTCCACGATCGAGCAAACGGGGAATGTCGCTGATCAAGCCGGTTACCTCTGTACCCTGTACGGCAAACATTGATGTGGTGAAACCGTGAATCAATGAAATACACCCTTGTTGCAGGGTAAATCCCTGTAGGCCTACGCCGATCCCTATTGCCAAGACGGACGCTGCCAACATAACGGGTATCACAGGGCGTTTGGTGATGGCACCCCACAATACCAGGATGGGCGGGACGAGCAGGATCACGTTAAAGTGATACAGACTCGCTATCGACGTTACGATTTGATCCACCTTATCCAGATTGGCAGCATGGCTGGGGAGATGGGTATAGCCAAAAAACAGATAGACCCCGGCGGCTAAGGCAAAGCTCGGCAGGGTGGTATACATAAGATGGCGGATGTGGCTGTAAAGATCGGTTTCAGCGACGATGGCGGCGAAATTGGTGGAATCAGACAGCGGTGACAGCTTATCGCCAAAATAGGCCCCTGAAACTACCGCACCCGCCGTGGCGGGTAAAGAGACATCAAGGCCAGCGGCGACGCCCATCAACGCCACCCCCACGGTGCCCGCGGTGCCCCACGAGGTGCCTGTGCAAACCGACGTTGCGCAGGTGATAAGAAAAGCCGTGATAACGATATATTGAGGGCTGATCAGTTTCAGGCCCCAATACACCATGTAAGGGATCGTGCCACTTAACATCCAGGCTCCGATCATGCCACCGACGCAGATCAATATCAGTATCACGGGCATCGCTTTGGCCAGTTTCGCGACAATCGCGTCTATGATGTCTACCCAGTGGTAGCCTTGCCAATAGGCAACGGCTGTAGCGACGGCAGCCGAAACCAACAATAGCGACTCGATGGGTAATTTATACTGACCATAACCAATAACCAACAACATGAGCATGGCAACGATGGGAAGCAGTGCCAACCCCAGATTAAGCTCCTTTTTGGCTTTCATTTCTCACTCCTTTAAGCATTGAAGAGGCCAGCGTAGTAAGAGTGAGGCAGCATAAATGTGATCCCGGACCGCTGTGGGTGTAACGGGTTTCATGGGTTTAATCACTGCGACGCAATTCGCATTTTTCTGGCCTGCTCCGGGCTGACAAAGCGGAATTAAACCTGCTTGACCGATGCCCGAGGGATAAGCTCAGCACAATAGCCATTGTTTTGTGGTAGCCCGACGATACCGGCATTAAGTTGTAACGCCAGCGTCGCGGCACGGCGTGCCATTTTCTCAATGGGATTATGCATGGTCGTCAAGGTCGGGTGCAGATATTTGGCCCAGGCAATGTCATCGAAACCCACCAAGGAGATGTCGTCGGGTACGCGAACCTGATGGTAGTGAAAGGTTCGCATGATTCCAGCGGCCATGACATCATTAAAGGTGACCAACGCAGTGAAGTTAAGCCCGGCCTGTAACAGTTTCTCTGCTGCTAGCTCACCCCCGTGTTCATTAAATGGAACGCTGATGATCCAGTCATCCGCTACCGGAATCTCAGCGATGTCCATGGCTTTGCGGTAGCCTTCGACGCGGTGAGTTCTATCATCGATGGGAATATCTGCCGTGATGCAGGCTATTTTCCGATGGCCATGTTGAATGAGCTGATTGGTTGCGGCCTGAGCGGCACTGACATTATCCAGCCACACACAGCGATTGGCGATGATCGGTAAATAGCGATTAATAACCACCAATGCAGGCGTATGGGCCGCATAGCGCAAGATATCCTCTTCATTCATACGGGGCAGATGAGCGACAATGGCTTCACACCCCTGATTAATCAGTAAATCAAGCCCGGCTTTTTCCTGCTCGGCGCGATGCCCGCCGCTACAAACGACCAACTGTACTCTGGCTTTACGCGTGGTATCTTCAATGCCCCGCGCCATACGCGAGAAGAAGGGATCATCCAGGTTGCCGGTAAGCAGCCCGAGTGTCTTGCCACTCCTTTTCGCCATGGCGTATGCGGTAACATTACGCTGATAGTTGAACTCACGCATCGCCGTTTCAACCCGTTCGCGAGTAACCGGCTTAACGTAAACGTTGTTGTTGATCACTCGGCATACCGTTGCCGCAGAAACACCCGCATGGCGGGCTACATCCTTCATTGTCGCCATGATAACTCCCAGTGATTGCATTGAGAACTACTTTGTTATCATGTTAATTGTGCTAGCCCAACATCACACCCTGTAATTTTTAATGGCTCATTGAGCTTTCGTTATTCAATTTTTTCAGCAGGGAGACTGCAACGGCTTCTGAACTGGCCGGATTCTGCCCTGTGATCAGATTGCCATCTTCCACGACGAACGGCATCCAGTCGGCACCTTTTTGGTAATGTGCGCCAGCAGCAATAAAGGTATCTTCGATTAAAAACGGGACGACATGGGTTAACTCAACGGCCTCTTCTTCGCTATTGGTGAAGCCGGTAACGTTACGTCCTTTGATGAGTAGATCGCCCGTCGCGGAGGTAACCTTACGCAGCACGCCCGGTGCATGGCAGACAAAGGCCACTGGTTTCCCGGTGCGATCGAACGATTCAATCAGTGCAATCGATGTTGCTGACTCCGCAAGATCCCATAGTGGGCCGTGGCCGCCAGGATAGAACACGGTGTCAAAATCCTCCTGAGACACGGTTTCCAGTTTGACCGTTTGAGAAAGCGCGTCCTGTGCGTCTTTATCAGCTTTAAAACGTGCCGTCAGCGCTGTCTGAAATTCAGGAAGATCGCTTTTGGGATCCAGCGGCGGCTGGCCACCGGCCGGGGAGGCGAGAACCACCTCAGCCCCCGCATCCTTAAAGACATAGTAGGGCGCGGCAAACTCCTCCAGCCAAAACCCTGTTTTCTTTCCTGTGTTGCCCAGTTCGGCATGGGATGTCAGAACCATTAAAATTTTCATTGTTAACCTCGATAGTGCTGGTGCAGGTGAATTAGTTGTTCAGGAACGCTTCGGCAACAGCCGCTTTATCCTGATAAGGCGCGCGAAGACGAAGATTGGTCATGTCAGCGCTGTCCTGAACAACAACCGGTTTTGCATGACTGAAACGCCTGAAACCATGGATACCGTGATATGCACCGGTTCCTGAAGCCCCGATGCCGCCAAAGGGTAGGCTGTCGATTGCAGCGTGAGTCATGACATCGTTGATGACCAAGGCACCAGACGTTGTCCTTGTGGCTATTTGGCGTTGACGCTTCGCGTCATGGCCAAAGTAGTAGGCAGCAAGTGGACGCGGGCCAGCGTTAATGTAACGAATGGCGTCATCGATCTCGGCCGCGTAGGTTTTTAACGGCAGGAGTGGCCCGAAGATCTCTTCCTGCATCACGAGCATCTCTTCTGTGACGCCCAGAATAAGATGTGGCGCGATCTTTCTGCTGTGCGGATCGACATCAGGTTCGTTATCGGGCGCGAGACTGATGATGTTAGCCTCCTTGCGGGTAGCATCGTCCAGCAGCATGAGCAATCGTTGATAGTGTCTGTCGTTAATAATAGCGGTGTAATCCGTATTGCGCTGAAGCGTTGGGTAGCTCTCGCGCATAAAACGTTTTGCCGCGACGACAAAGCCCGCTTCGGATGATTCCGGCAGCAGGACATAATCCGGGGAGATGCAGATTTGTCCGGCATTAAATGTCTTTATTGTCAGTATCCGTCCGGCGGCGATGCTGATGTCTGCATCGGTATCCAACACTACCGGGGATTTTCCTCCCAGTTCAAGCGTAACGGGAACCAGATTTTCGGCAGCCGCGCGCATGACGTGACGGCCAACCGCCGTGCTGCCGGTAAAGACCAGATGATCGAACGGTAACTGACTAAACGCCTGACCTACATCCGCATCACCCAACACCACCACGAGCTCATTCGAATCAAAGTAATGAGGGACCAGCTCTGCGAGCAATTCAGAGGTAAAAGGCGTCAGCTCGGAGGGTTTCAGCATCGCGGTGTTGCCCGCTGCAAATATACCCGCCAGCGGACCGAAGGCGAGGTTTATCGGGAAATTCCACGGGCTGATAATGCCCACCACGCCCAGCGGCTGTGGTTCGATCCAGGCCTGCATCCCCGGAACCGGTACCTCAGCCACCTCCGGTTGCATCCATTGCTCCAGCTTTTCGGCGGAATGCGTCAACATATTGATGGTGGTTATCAGATCGGCGGCCTGCGTCTGATAGCCGCTGCGATGACCAAAATCGCGTCCTATCGCATCGGTCAGGGCCACATGGTTGTCACGAATCAAGGCGGCGCTGCGAATAAGACGATCGTGGTGTAATGCAGCCGTAGCGGGCTCATTCTGTCGATGGTACTTCTTCATTGCGTCAAGGATGTGTGATAACGCCAGATAATGATGTTGTTCGCTCATGTGACTTTCCTGTTGGTACGGCGGTTTCGTGGGGTGAAAACAGCATAAAGTGTCTGGATGTTTACGGATAACAACGCTATTTTGTCAGGGGTATAAATTAATTTATGGGTAAGCTATGTCATTGTTGCGCCTACGCACTTTCATAGAGGTGTACCGGCAACGCTCGATTTCAGGGGCGGCACGGGTGTTGAACCTGACTCAGCCTGCGGTCTCTCAGCACATCAGCGGCCTTGAGGTAGCCATCGGAAGGCCCCTGTTTGAGCGCCAACCGCAGGGGGTTAAACCGACCGTGGTCGCTGACGATCTGGCGGCGGATATCGGCAACAAACTGGATGACGCTGAATCCGCGCTCGCCTCAGCAAGGGCAAGATCCATGGATGTAACGGGAACGCTACAGATCATTGGTCATTCTGACTTTATGGCAGAAAAATTGGCGGGGGAACTGTTGCCACTACTGGAAAATGGTATTCGCGTGCATTTGCATGCCGGAGATGGCCCGATGGTTTCCCAGATGGTGATAGAAGGGCACTGCGATTTGGGTATCACGGCGCATCCGGTCACCGATACACGATTAAAGGGGGATGTCATTTTTACCGATCGCGTGATCGCGATTGCATCGCCAGCCCTTGCCGAGCGCCTGAATAGCAGTGAGCATTTTGGCCGGGATTTACTGAATGAGCCGCTGTTGGCTTACAATCTTGAGCTTTCACTGATCGAACACTGGTTTGGAAAAAACCGGATAAAATTCAGCTCGTTGCTTCCTGCAATGGTCGGTCAGGATTTACGCGGTCAGAGAAGCCTGTTGTGTAAAGGATTTGGCTGGACGGTCATGCCGGAATTTTTGTGCCGTGCGCACCTTGATGAAGGTAAGCTGGCTCGTCTTAAAGCACCGGTGGGAGACACGGAAATTCGTTACAACCTGGTGTGGCTGCCGAGTGCGTTACGTCAGCCGCGTCTGGCACACACCCGACAGATTCTGCTGCACAGACTGGGCAACCCGGCTTAAAAGGAGAGCCAGCGAGGTAAAGCGCTGCGCACATTATTGAAGGGCGATGAGCGAGAAAAACTCAGCATCGCCCTTGGTTTATGTGTACTAGCTCAGACCTGATCTGACAGTTACCGGTTATTTATACAGGTGTCTGTCAGATTAAATCTGGTTCAGATTTTTTTCTGCCCAGACCCGTTTACCATCAAGTAATGTTGCCATTGG
>NZ_JBPETA010000051.1:0-18663 GCF_051710365.1 Symbiopectobacterium sp.
GGATTGTTAGTATGAATCATGAGAGTTACCTCGTGTTTTGTATAAGGATTGGACACCCATATCAAAACCGGTAACTCTCAACCTTGCAAGGTCCAGTGTCAGATCAAGTCGCGACTAATACATATAAAAGTAGGCGGCGTTCAGCAGCAGTAACACCAGAACCCAACTGGTTCCGGCCATCAAATGACCGACGCTGCCGCCAATCAGATCGCCAAACCAGGTAGTGAAGCCCAGCTTTTTAAGCTGGTTGGCCATCATCAGCAGTGCGGCAAACCAGATTAACGTATCCCAGGCCCCTTTTTCGCTTTTGATGTCCTCCCAGCGCAGCACGCCGCTCATGCGATGCGTCGGCCTAGTCCGGTTTTGATAAAGCCGCGTGCGATCATAAATGCCACGACGATCAGCCAAATCAGGGAGCTGTTCAGATCGCTCAACGCGGTTTGAATAGCGCCGCTGGCGCTGGTATCGCCTGCGGCTGCCGTCAGCGCAAACAGCGTCATACTGATGATGCCGATGGCACCAATGGGAAGCACGTTAGCCACGATAGAGACGATGGTGGCGACAAAAATCACTGCGGAATGCCAGGCGGGAGCGCTGGGGCCGGTTGGTGGGGACAGGTGCCAGAAAAAGGCGGCGATAAGCAGAATAATCGCCAAAGCAAGCCAATTCAGGCCATACGACGTTTTGGTCTTCATCCGTTTTCCTTACAACTTGATAGGTGTCTGAAGGAGGAGCTGTAATCAGTGTAATCCCTAAGGGTTACAGGGTTATCAGCGATCATAGCCGCACTGCTAGAAAACGCGGGATGAAAATGACACGCTTATTGATTTGAATCGGTTTTTATAAATATTGTTAGTTAAATAATTATGTGAAGCGCGTCACGTTTTAAGTGTGACAAAATATGGCAAAGGCAGATGCCGTGCGGGGTGAGTAAAAAAAGCGCGAAACGCCTGAAAAGAGCTTCGCTAACCGGTGTGTAAATAATTCTTATACTTTGCTTAACATTCCCGCCAGACAACCCCTCGCTTGTTAGGCATTGTCTGGCGGGTAAACCGGTTACGGTTTCTCTTTTTCCAACGATTTTCCTGACCAGTAGCCTGCCAGCAGGGAGCCGGAAAGGTTGTGCCACACGGAGAACAACGCGCCGGGCAGAGCGGCGAGTGGAGAGAAGTACATCTTGCCCAGCGTGGCGGCAAGGCCGGAGTTCTGCATGCCGACTTCGATAGCCAACGTGCGGCAGGTAGACCCGTCAAAGCCGAACAGTCTGCCCCCCCAGTACCCGCCCAGTAAGCCAATGCCGTTGTGCAGTATGACGGCAATAATCACCATAAAACCGACGGACGCGATATGGCTCTGGCTGCCTGCGACCACGGCGCTGATAATCGCCAGAATAAACACCATCGAAAGCATTGGCAGATAGGGCTCAATGCGTTTTACCACACCGCTGAACAGGTGGTGAACAATCAAACCTGCGCCGATCGGGATCACCACGATCTTCAGGATGCTGAGCAACATGCCCATCACGTCCACGCTGATGGCGGCATCAACATACAGCCGGGTCAGCAGCGGCGTGGCAAACACGCCAACCAGCGTCGAGATGGATGAAATGGTGACTGACAGGGCGACATCGCCTTTAGACTGGTAGATCATCACGTTTGACGCCGTGCCGCTGGCAACGCTGCCCACCAGCACCATACCTGCCGAGAGGTCAGGCGGCATGTTAAACGCACGCGCTAACACCCAGGCGGCGAGCGGCATCACCAGATAGTGCAGGAATATCCCGGCGGCAACCGGGGCTGGGCGCGTGAGCACCCGCTTAAAATCCCCGATATGCAGGGTCACGCCCATGGCGAACATGATGAGCATCAGCAGCGTGCTGATATGGGGGCTGATGCCGGTAAAGGTGTCTGGTGAGGTATAGGCGGCAACGGAGAGCAAAACGGCCCATAACGGAAACAGCCGAGTCAACATGGCGAGCATAAAATATCTATCCTTATCACTATGAGGGTCCAGATAAAAAAACCGACCCAGAGGCCGGTTTTTTTTGGGTGCAATGGCAGGGCGTTATTCAAACAGGCTGTGGTGTAGCGTCTGCACCACGCGCTCTGCGTCGTTGCCCGGCACAAGGAAATACAGGTTATGGCTGCTGGCACCGTAGCAAATCAGGCGAATGTTAAACGGCTCCAGTACGCCAAACACCTCTTTGCCGACGCCGCACGCCTGAGAAAGCTGATTGCCGATCAGCGCGACCAGCGACAAGTTCTCTTCCACCTCGACGCGGCACAGGGAAGAAAGTTCGGTCAGAATGGCGCTGGAGAGCAGGCCGTCACCCGCAGAGGTGGAACCGGTGGTGTCCAGCGTCAGAGCAACGTTCACTTCCGAAGTGGTTATCAGATCCACCGAAATATTGTGGCGCGCCAGAATGCTGAACACTTCTGCCAGAAAGCCGCGTGCGTGCAGCATATTCAGGCTATGCAAGGTGAGCAGCGTTTGTTTACGGCGCAATGCCAGCGCGCGGAACAGCGGTGGATTTTCTGTTTTATTGCACACCAGGGTGCCGCCGGCAGAAGGATCCTTGCTGGAGCCAACGAACACCGGAATATCGCTGCGCACGGCGGGCAACAGCGTAGCGGGGTGTAGCACCTTGGCACCAAACGTCGCCATTTCCGCCGCTTCTTCAAAGGTGATCTGGTCGATATGGTGCGCCGTGGGCACCACGCGAGGATCGGTAGTGTAGATGCCGGGAACGTCAGTCCAGATATCGATGCGGTCAACGTTCAATGCTTCGCCCAGCAGAGCGGCGGTGTAATCGCTGCCGCCACGGCCTAGCGTCGTGGTGCGGCCTTTGGCCTCACTGCCGATAAACCCTTGAGTAATGATCAGGCTTTCTGCCAGACGCGGCTGCAACTGGCTGCGCGTCAATGCGCCCAGCGTGTCGCAATCCGGCTCTGCGCGGCCAAAGCGATCGTTGGTACGCATGATTTTGCGCACATCGAACCACTCGGCGCTGATGTGGCGTTCGCGCAGGATCTCAACGAACAGCAGCGTTGACATCAATTCGCCGTGGCTGACCAACTCATCGGTCAAGGCGTTAGAGGTGGCGAGCGCAGCGGCTTTAGACAGGCGCGCCACGTTTTCCAACATGCGATCGATCTCTTCACGGATCACTTGCGGATGGCTCAGACGATCGATAATGGCATATTGGATGTGACGAATTTTTCCCAGATGGGCATCGCGCTGTTCTTGCGCCACGCCTTCCGCTAAGGCAACCAGCAGGTTAGTGATGCCGGCAGAGGCGGAAAGCACGACAACGCGCACCGCAGGATCGGCCAACACAATATCCGCACTGCGGTTCATGGCGTCGAAATCGGCTACGCTGGTGCCGCCAAATTTAGCGATTCTCAGAGAAGTGGTTGTAGACATAACTAAAAAAACCTCGTGTCAGGGGCGCTGTGGCGATAGTTGTCGCACATCAGCCGTCCATAAAATCAGCCTTGGCACAAGGAGAGAGCGGTAAGCAGGGAGCAGGCGTAGATAAGTAAGCGTCACTACGGTACACCCAGAAGCGCTCCACCTTGCTGAACGTGCAGTTTGTATTAATAACCGGCACGTTGCTGGTGACAACCCAGAGGATTCAGCCCCTGTAGTCGATGATGGCATTCCCGTATTGCCCATCATCTCGGCACCGCTCCCCCTGGTTTATCGTCACTGGATTTACGGATCCTCGGATAAATTACCTGGGCGGCGCTCCTCTTCTGGCTTATGCAACCGCCTTCGGCGTGGATGCATAAGTTCACGCTTACAAATAACGGGTTATCTTGCGGCTGTCAACCGGTAACCGCAGGGAAATGCGTAATAGCAAGAAAAGGGATCGCAACTGGTGGTATAAGGGATACAATCGATTCAGCCTTAGCGATTTTATTATCGGAGACAAGAGTGTTGTTATGAAAAATATCAATCCCAGCCAAACTGCCGCATGGCGCGCTCTGCAACAGCATTTTTCCACGATTGAACAGGTGCAAATCAGCGAACTGTTTGCTCAGGACCCGGATCGTTTCTCACGCTTTTCCGCCACGTTTGATGACCTGATGCTGGTGGACTACTCCAAGAACCGTATTACTCAGGAAACGCTGGATAAGTTGCTCACTCTGGCGCGCGAAACCCAGTTGAGCGAGGCTATTGCCTCGATGTTCTCTGGTGAGAAAATTAACCGCACCGAAGATCGTGCGGTGCTGCACGTTGCGCTGCGTAACCGTAGCAATACGCCCATTGTGGTGGATGGCAAAGATGTGATGCCAGAGGTCAATGCGGTATTGCAGAAGATGAAGGGCTTTAGCGAGCGTATCATCAGCGGTAGCTGGAAAGGCTACACTGGCAAGGCGATTACCGATGTGGTGAATATCGGCATCGGTGGTTCGGATCTTGGCCCCTTCATGGTGACGGAAGCTCTGCGGCCGTTTAAGAACCACCTTAACATGCACTTCGTGTCCAACGTTGACGGCACACACATCGCTGAAACCCTGAAAACGCTGAACCCGGAAACTACGCTGGTGCTGGTGGCCTCAAAAACCTTCACCACGCAGGAAACCATGACCAACGCCCATTCGGCGCACGACTGGTTCCTGAAAACCGCGCAGGGTGAGCAGCATATTGCCAAGCATTTCGCCGCGCTCTCCACCAATGCCAGCGCGGTCAGCGCTTTCGGTATTGATACCGCTAACATGTTTGAATTCTGGGATTGGGTCGGCGGTCGCTACTCGCTGTGGTCTGCCATCGGCTTGTCGATTATCCTCTCCATCGGTTTTGACAACTTTGAGCAATTGCTGAGCGGCGCGCACGCTATGGATCAGCATTTTGTCACCACGCCCATTGAGAAAAATCTGCCAGTGCTGCTGGCGCTGATCGGGATCTGGTACAACAATTTCTTTGGCGCGGAAACCGAAGCGATCCTGCCTTACGATCAGTACATGCACCGTTTTGCGGCCTACTTCCAGCAGGGCAACATGGAGTCCAACGGTAAGTATGTCGATCGCGATGGTAATCCAGTGACCTACCAAACCGGACCGATTATCTGGGGCGAGCCGGGCACTAACGGGCAGCATGCGTTTTATCAGTTGATTCACCAAGGGACCAAACTGGTGCCGTGTGATTTCATCGCACCGGCGGTGAGCCACAACCCGCTGGGCGATCACCACGGTAAGCTGCTCTCTAACTTCTTTGCCCAGACCGAAGCGCTGGCATTTGGTAAATCCCGTGAGGTGGTGGAAGCCGAGTTTGCCGCGCAGGGAAAAACGGCGCAACAGGTTGAGCATGTTGCGCCGTTCAAAGTGTTTGAAGGCAACCGCCCAACCAACTCCATCCTGTTGCGCGAAATAACGCCTTACAGCCTGGGCGCGCTTATCGCGCTGTATGAACACAAAATCTTTACCCAGGGTGCGATTCTGAACATCTATACTTTCGATCAGTGGGGCGTTGAGTTGGGCAAACAACTGGCCAACCGCATTTTGCCGGAATTGGAAAATGACCAGCCGGTGAGTAGCCACGACAGTTCGACCAACGGTTTGATTAACCGCTTTAAAAACTGGCGCGCCTGAGTCGTGGACGCCGATAGGGGGGATATCCCCCCTTTTGTCACCAACATGGAGGGACGTATGCAGAAACGTGCTTTACTGGGCATCGCCGTGGCGGTTTTACTGGCGGGATGCAGCACCAGCACAGAATTGAGTTCAGCCGGGCAGTCGGTCAAGTTTACCGATAAGCAACCCGGCAGCGAATGTCGTCTGGTGGGTCAGGTGACAGGCGCGCAGTCCACCTGGTTAACGGGTCATGATGAGGGTAACGCTCAGCGCGGCGCGGCCAACGATCTGCGTAACAAGGCGGCGGCGCTCGGCGGCAACGTTATCTATGGCGCCACCAGTTCCAGCGAAAGCTTCTGGTCGAGCTTCGCACCGCTTGATAGCAAGCTGGTCGGGCAGGTTTATCACTGTCCCTAAGCGACAGGCCTTCACAGGCGGATGCTCGCTGAGCCGCCGCCTGTGAAGGATTTCGGTTAGTTGGGCTTCAGCAACTGCAAATCCAGCAGCGTTTTGCTGGCTTCCCCACCAATCTCACGCGTCAAACGCGGTACCAGATAGCCGGAGACCTGCGACAGCAGTTTTTTCATGATGTCGCGTGCTTCCTCATCGCTCACCAGAAAATGCGCTGCACCTTGTACTTTGTCCAGCACGTGCAGGTAGTAAGGCAGTACGCCCGCGTTAAACAGCGCGTTGCTCAGCGCCGCAAGCGTCGAGGCGTTATCATTCACGCCGCGCAGCAATACGCTTTGATTCAGCAGCGTAACGCCAGCCTGACGCAAACGTGCCATACTTTCACTCAGTTCGCTGTCTATCTCGTTGGCATGGTTGATGTGTGTCACCAGCAGCACGCGAAGGCGCGTTTGCGATAAGCGTTGACACAACGCCTCGGTAATTCGCGCCGGGATCACCACCGGCAACCGGCTGTGAATACGCAGGCGTTGTACGTGAGGGATGGTTTCCAGTTCGCTGATAAGCCAGTCCAACTCATGGTCTTTCGCCATCAGCGGATCGCCACCGGAGAAAATAATTTCATCCAGTTCAGGATGCTGGCGAATATAGTCCAGCGCCTGACGCCAGTTGCTCTTGTTGCCCTGATTGTCCTGATAGGGAAAGTGGCGACGGAAGCAATAGCGGCAGTTGACCGCGCAGCCGCCTTTGACCAGCAACAAGGCGCGGTTGTGGTATTTATGGAGTAATCCAGGCACCACGCTGTGCTGTTCATCAAGCGGATCGACGCTGAACCCGGGGGTCACCACGAATTCGTCCTGCGCGGTCAGCACTTGCAGTAATAGCGGATCGAGAGGGTCCCCCTTGCGCATCCGCGCGGCAAAGGACCAGGGTACGCGCAGGGGAAATAGCGTGCGCGCTTGCGCCCCTTTACGTAGTTCAGGGTGGTCATCCAGCGCCAAAAAGTGCAAAAGTTGGAGAGGATCGGTAATGACATCCGCAAGTTGATGCAACCAATCTTCTCTGGGATGGGGTTTTAGGGTTACAATGTGTGCCATTTTTTGGCTGAGTACCAGTATCAAATAGTAGAGGGCCTTTATGGCGACTTATTTTAGCAACGATTTTCGTTCCGGTCTTAAAATCATGTTTGAAGGCGAGCCTTACGCTGTCGAATCCAGTGAATTCGTTAAGCCAGGTAAAGGGCAGGCTTTCGCGCGTGTGAAAATGCGCCGTTTGCTGACCGGCAAACTGATTGAAAAAACCTTCAAATCCACCGACAGCGCCGAAGGTGCTGATGTGGTTGATATGAACCTGACCTACCTGTATAACGACGGTGAGTTCTGGCATTTCATGAACAATGAAACGTTTGAACAACTGGCCGCTGATTCCAAAGCTGTTGGCGACAACGCCAAATGGCTGCTGGATCAGGCTGAATGTATCGTGACGTTGTGGAACGGCCAACCGATTTCGGTAACGCCGCCAAACTTCGTGGAACTGGAGATCGTGGATACCGATCCGGGTCTGAAGGACGATACAGCAGGGACTGGCGGTAAGCCGGCAACCTTGACCACCGGTGTCGTGGTAAAAGTGCCGTTGTTTGTTCAGATTGGCGAAGTGATCAAAGTGGATACGCGTTCTGGCGAATATGTTTCCCGCGTGAAATAAGCACTTCTCTGCCAAAAAACACCGTCGGCTTTGCTGGCGGTTTTTTTTGTCCCGCATCCGGCCAATGCTAACGTTTGCTGCCCATTCAGCCCCGATCTCTGCTTCATGACAGGACGCGCACCTTCAGATATCAAGGCGTAAGCTTACGAACCGGGAAACACCCGCTCGCACAGAAAATCTACCAGTACGCGTACCTTCGGCGACGGATGTTTGCTCGCGGGCCACAGCACGTGAAAAACGCCTGTGCGCTCCACATAATCGACCAGAATGGGCTGTAATCGGCCACCGGCCAGCAGATCGCGAATAGAGAAGTCCGGCAGATAGGCGATACCCAACCCTTGCAGTGCGAAGCACACGCGCGTCTCTATGTTGTTGCAGATCATCGCCGTAGGCAGTTGCAACGGTGGCTCTCCGGGAGCGAGTCGCAACGCCCAAGGCTCCAGCTTGCCGCTGTGGGGAAAGCGATAGTGCAAGCAGCGGTGTCGCAGCAGGTCGGCAGGCACTTGCGGTGTGCCCTGCCGCGCCAGATAGTCGGGAGACGCGACCAGCAACGAACGGAAGGCGCCAAGCCGACGAGCGGTGAGGCGCGAGTCGTGTGGCTTACCGGTGCGCACCACTGCATCAAAGCCTTCTTCGATCACATTGACGATCTGATCGGTGAAATCGAGATCCAGCTCGATCTCTGGATATGTATGCATAAATTCACTGAGCACCGGCAGTACCAGCGAACTGACCAGCGGCAGGCTCACTCGCAAGCGCCCACGCGGTGTGCCGTTGGCCTGTAGATCTAACTCTGCGGCTTCGATCTCGGCCAGAATGCGCCGACAGCGCTCCAGAAACAGGGTGCCCTCAGCCGTCAGGGTAATGTTACGCGTGCTGCGATGGAACAGGCGTACGCCCAGTTTTTCTTCCAGGCGTGCCACGCTCTTGCCGACGGCCGAGGCTGACACCCCTAGCAACCGTCCCGCTGCCACAAAGCTGCGTGTTTCTGCCACCTGTACGAACACCACAAAGCCGTTAAGGCTGTCCATATCGCCCTCCCATTGCGGACATTTTATTCCGCATAGCAAGGAACTGTATCCATCTTTTTCTTGAGTCACAAGTTCTCTATCGTCAAGGCATGCCCGATTTAGCAACCGATGAAATCAAGGACTTTAACGTGACGACTCCTCTCTCTCCTCTGCGCTCAGGTGTTCCCTTTGCGCATCTCTCCACCCGTATTCAGGATGTTATCCAGCAGGCGTTGGAGACGCATCGTCTGGTGGGTAGCGTTGTCTTGGTGGCGCACCACGGTGCGTTGATTTACCAGCAGGCGGCCGGATGGGCCGATCGTGAACACGCACAGCCGATGGCGTTGGACACGATCTTTCGGATGGCGTCGGTGAGTAAACCCATCGTGTCGACGGCGGCACTGGTGCTGGTGGCTCAGGGAAAACTCGGTCTGGATGACAGTATCTCTCGCTGGCTGCCCGAATTTCAGCCTTGGTTGCCCGATGGATCAGCCGCGTCGATCACGGTGCGGCAGTTACTCAGCCATACCGCAGGACTGAGTTACCGCTTCTTCGAGGCGGATGCAAATGGCCCCTACGCGCAGGCTGGAATATCGGATGGTATGGATGCATCCGGTATTACGCTGGATGAGAATTTGCGTCGTCTCGCCAGCGTGCCACTGCTGTATACGCCGGGCACTGCCTGGGGGTACTCGCTGGCGACGGATGTGCTGGGGGCCTTGATTGCGCGTGTTCAGGGCACGTCACTGGACAAGGCGGTACGTGAACTTGTGACCGGCCCGCTGGGTATGGTGGATACCGGCTTCGTCGTTGACGATCCGCAACGTGTGGCGACGGCCTATGTGAATGACACAACGCAACCCCATCAGTTGGCTGAAGGCGAAACCGTTTCTGCCTTTGAGGGGGTGGTCGGTATTACGTATAGCCCGGCGCGAATCTTCGATGCTGAAGCCTTCCCTTCAGGGGGCACAGGCATGGCGGGCACCGCCAGGGACCTCCTTTATCTGCTCGAAACCCTGCGTCAGGGCGGTAGTACGCTATTGCCCGATGCTCTGATTGAAGAGATGGGCCGAGACCAGACCCATGGGCTGGAACTGCCTAATGCGCCAGGGTTCGGCTTTGGCCTGGGGTTTTCTGTGCTACGCGATCCCCGGTTTGCGGATTCGCCAGAATCGCTGGGAACCTGGCGTTGGGGCGGTGCTTACGGCCATGCCTGGTTTGTGGATCGTGCACAAGGTCTGAGCGTCGTGGCGTTTACCAATACGCTGTATGAAGGCATGTCGGGCCATTTCGTTACCGATCTGCGAGATGCGGTGTACGGGGCGCTGGGGGAAGCACAATGACATCCCGTAAACAGGAGCGCTTGCCGTTGGCTTCATTGTTGGCGTTAGCCACGGCAGCCTTCATCACCATCCTGACCGAAGCCTTGCCTGCGGGGCTGTTACCGCAAATGGCGCAAGGCCTTGCGGTGTCCGAAGCCTGGGTGGGCCAGACTGTCACCTTCTATTATGCCATCGGCTCACTGGTCGCGGCGATCCCTTTGACGGCGGCCACGCAAGGCATGCGCCGGCGTCCACTACTGTTATCGGCCCTGGCGGGTTTCGCGATTGCCAATACCGTTACGACATTCTCCGGCAGCTATCTTCTGACGATGGTGGCTCGCTTTCTGGCGGGAGTGTCAGCCGGGCTATTGTGGGCATTGCTGGCCGGTTACGCCGCACGTATGGTACCGGACGACCAGAAGGGACGCGCCATTGCTATCGCCATGGTCGGCACGCCCTTGGCGCTGTCGCTCGGCGTGCCAGCAGGAACGTTTTTAGGCCATCTGGTGGGCTGGCGGATGTGTTTTGGTCTCATGAGCGCATTGGCGTTACTGCTTATGCTGTGGGTGCGTGTTCAGGTTCCCGACTTTGCCGGGCAGCCTGCGGGCAAGCGGTTGTCGTTAGGGGCTGTGTTTACCATCTCCGGGGTGCGTCCGGTACTGTTCGTGGTATTGGCCTTTGTGTTAGCGCACAACATCCTTTACACCTACATTGCCCCGTTCTTGGCGGCGGCGGGCATGGTCGAACGCACGGACGTGATACTGCTAGTGTTTGGCGTCGCCTCGTTGCTGGGGATTTGGATCATTGGCGTACTGATTGACCGGCATTTGCGTACGTTGACGCTGACCAGCACGCTATTGTTCGGTCTGTCTGCGCTGGCGCTTGGTGTTGCGGGTGATATGCCTGTCGTGGTGTATACGGCAGTGGCAGTGTGGGGGCTGGCATTCGGCGGTGCGGCAACGCTGTTTCAAACCGCCATCGCCAAAACCGCCGGAGAGGCGGCCGATGTGGCGCAATCGATGCTGGTGACGGCCTGGAATCTGGCGATTGCTGGCGGCGGTATCCTTGGCGGGCTGTTGCTGGACAGTCTGGGCGTTGCGGCGTTCTCTCCGACGCTTTTGGTGCTGCTAACGGCAACGCTGATCGTGGTCTGGGCTGCCCGGCAGCAGGGTTTCCGCGCGATGCCGAGTTGAAACGCCAGTCGGGTCGGCACCCTCAGCCACTGTCAAACCCCTTCGCGCTCTGTGCTACAGGCAGGCACTTTCTTGCGGCGTAACCACTGTGCAGGTTTCAGTTCGCTGACCAGCACCCCGATAACAATCAGCGCGGCACACACAATCGCTAAGCCGGGCAAACGGTCACCAGCCAGACGACCGACAATGCCCGCCCACACCGGTTCGCTGGCGTAGATGACGGTGGCACGCGTAGGGGACACTGCCTTTTGCGCCCAGTTCATGGTCAGTTGAATCACAATGCTGGCGGCACCGAGGCCGATGCCGCCCAGCAACCAAGCCCAGGAGAAGGCGGGCAACGATTCACCGTTTACCGGCATCAGCAACAGTGATAGCAGTCCCGCCGTCACAGCAACTGTACGGTAGTCACCCGGCGCACATCGACTTTCCCGGCGAAATGGCCGATAAGAATGATTTCGGCCGCAATCGCCAGCGCACTGAGCAGCGTGGCCCATTCGCCCTGACTCATACTGAGATGGCCCGCATCGGGTCCTGCCAACAGCATCAGGCCGACAAACGCGAAAACAATCCCCACCAGACTCATGACGCCGGGGCGTCGCCGTAGCACCAGCCATTGCAGCAGCGGCACCAGAGGGACATACAGCGCGGTAATAAACGCCGATTGGCTGCTGGTGATGGTTTGCAGTCCATAGGTTTGTAAACCATAGCCCAGCAGGATACTCGCCCCGATGGCAAAACCCGCATAGCACTCCTGAAGCGTTAGCCCCGCCAATGCGCGCCGAAAGACCAGAAGGCTGATGATACCGGCCGTGGTAAAGCGCAGCCCAACAAAAAACAGAGGACCACTGTGCTGCATGGCCAGATGAACCACTAAAAAGGTGGTTCCCCACACCAGTGTGATCAGGATTAACGCCCACTCCTGGGGTTTGATGCCCAGTATGGGATGGGGGATGGCAGAAAAGTAACGTTGCATTGCAGGTTCAGACAAAAGAGATCAGCTTTCCATCATAGGGGGAATGTTGTCGATAAGCCATCCCCCTCGTTGTCTAGCGTAGTGTACAGGCGACCTCCTCCAATTGGCTGATGGCCGTGTTACATCCTTAAAAAAACTTATTTTTCATGCTCTTAATGTGTGTTTTCGTCCTGATGGATAACCTGAACGGTACAGCAACTGCCTAGCGCGTAGTCAGACAACGAAATGAGCGTGGTAAAGGCCAATTCGGGGATGGCCGGCCGCCAGCCTGCGGTCAGCATCGACGTGAACACGATACGGGCGTGGGGGATCACCTCCAAAAAGCACCCGATGTGTTCACTGCGATCGTCGTCCGGTCCCTGAATCCGGGTATGAAATGCCCCGCCGGGTTGCAGATCGAGGGCGATAACCTCAGTCGTGCCCGGTTTGGGGCTCCACCAGACTTTGAGCCATTCTGGGTCTGACCAGGCACGCCATATTGCATGTCGCGGGGCGTCCAGCACTCGAGTAATCACAAGATTGCGGGTATCCGCAGGTTGGGGGATTGACAGTGTCATGGCATGGCTCCTGATAAGTGTGAATGCCAGTGTGCCGCCTATTTTCAATGACACCGGAACAAAAAACGCTTATCGCGGCAGGATTGACTACGCTTACTGAAGGCGGTGGAGATCGCCTCGGTAGTATTACTTTCCCTTTTACCTCTCCCTTGAGAAGGAAAATAACCATGTTCAAAAAAAGCGTGCTTATTCTTGCCTCATTGCTGATGCTCTCTGCGTTGACCGCTTGTAATACCACCCGAGGTATTGGGCAGGATGTCGAAGCGGGTGGGAAAGCCATTCAACGCAGTGCGCAGTAGTCAATAAACGGTCCGAACATTGCGCTACATGGCGATGAAGGGACGCTGAGCGGCGTCATCCTATAGACAGCCTGCCCACCGCAGTGATATATCCGTGATCATTCTTCACGCCACTCTCGTGGCCGGCAGAAAAACGGGTATTTTGCGTAGCGGAATGGATGGAGAAGTACGATGTCGCCGTTGTTTATTACTGTAGGCATGCTGACCCTGAGCAATGTGTTTATGACGTTCGCCTGGTATGGTCATTTGCGTTATTTCAGTGGACGTACCTGGCTGATTGCCGCACTGGTCAGTTGGGGAATTGCGTTGTTTGAATACCTGTTGCAGGTGCCAGCCAACCGCATCGGCTATCAGGTGGCCTCTGCGGGGCAACTAAAGATTTTGCAGGAAGTGATCAGCCTGACGGTATTTATTCCGTTCTCAATGATTATTTTGAAAGAGCCGTTCCGTACCGATTTCATCTGGGCCGGTCTCTGCTTGTTGGGCGCGGTATTTTTCATGTTCAAAGATAAGATCCTGGGGTAATTGTTGCTGCATTTCCCCTATCGCTACGGCTGGCTTGTGTAACCAGCTGTGTTTTACCTTAGGCTAATTTCCGCACGACAGCCGTCGCTGGCATCAATACAGAACCATCCTCGGCATGCGGCACCATGTAGGGAATCGGGTTGCCCGTGCGCGTATCAATCAGATCTGAGTGCTGCTCACCGGGCTTGAACCGGTGTTGTTCTCCCCATTGTCGCAGCGCCACTATCACCGGAAACAGCTTTTCTCCTTCAGACGTCAGTACGTACTCCTGATAAGCCGTACCGTCTGAGGCGTCCTGCATCTCTAGAATGCCTGCATTAACCAGCTTGCGCAGACGATCGGAAAGGATGTTGCGCGCCACGCTCAGGCTGCGTTGAAAATCACCGAAGCGGCGCACGCCATCAAAGGCATCACGCACAATGAGCAGCGACCAGCGATCGCCAACCACATCGACACAGCGTGCAACGGGACAAGGTTCGTTGTTTATGGTTTCACGGTTTGGCATGGCATTTCCTGGCCGTTTGGTGTGGAACAGCAATCAAGTTGCATTTTAAAACCAGATAACCTAGCATTCAATCGGTTTTATTTTGCAACTGGATTTTGTGGCGTCATATGATGAAGCGTTCCCTCACATCACCGTTGAATCAAAACAGCTCGCTGATCCAGCCAGCTGATATGCCGCGCAGCCTGATAGTGCTGTTTGCTATCGCCAGTGGCTTGAGCGTGGCAAATGTCTATTACGCCCAGCCTCTGCTTGATGCGCTGGCGGTGGATTTTGGTATCAGTCAGGCCACGGTCGGTGGAGTGGTCACGGCGACTCAGGTTGGCTGTGCCCTAGCACTGTTACTGCTGGTGCCATTAGGCGATCGCGTTGAACGTCGTCGCTTGATGATCATGCAACTCGTGACGCTGGTGACAGCCTTGTTCATCGTTAGCATGGCATCGTCTACACCGGTGCTGTTGGTGGGAATGCTGGCGATTGGACTACTGGGAACCGCGATGACACAGGGGTTAATCGCCTATGCTGCCAGCGCCGCCGCCTCCCATGAACGGGGGCGCGTTGTTGGCGCAACGCAAGGCGGTGTGTTTATAGGCCTGTTGCTGGCGCGGGTGTTTGCGGAAGGCGTAAGCGATGTTGCGGGTTGGCGAGGTGTTTACTGCGGTGCTGCGGTACTGATGGTAGCGACAGAGCTACCGTTATGGCTACGGTTACCGGTTTTGCCTCCCTCACCGCAACGCATGAGCTATCCACAACTGATTGCGTCGGTGTTGACGCTACTGCGACAGGAGAGGGTGCTGAAAGTCCGTGGCATGTTGGCATTGCTGATGTTTGCCGCCTTCAACATTTTCTGGAGTGCGCTAGTGTTGCCCTTGAGCGCGCCGCCTTATTGGGTTCTCGCACGCGGTGATTGGTGCTTTTGGGCTGGTGGGCGTGGCTGGCGTGCTGGCTGCCTCGCGCGCCGGACGATGGGCGGATCGAGGATATGCTCAGCACACCAGTGCGTTTGCGCTGCTGGCATTACTGCTGGCATGGTGGTCTCTGTCGCTGATGGATGCATCGCTGTGGGCGCTGGTAGTGGGGATTGCGCTGCTCGATCTGGGCGGGCAGGCGCTGCACGTAACCAACCAAAGCCTGATATTTCGTGCCCGGCCTGAGGCACATAGCCGTTTGGTTGCTCTTCTCTATATGCTGTTTTATGCGCTGGGCAGCGGATGGCGTGTTACAGAGTGACGACACCGATCACGGTGACCACACTCAGGATGGCTGCCAAACCGTAGAACACCCATTTTCCTGCCGGAACGTGGATTTTCAGGTCATGCATCAGGTGATGCAGACGGTGCAAACCACACCAGATAGGCAGAATGATCATCAGCAGCAGAAACAGCCGCCCGATAAGGCTATGGGAGAAAGCGGCGATGCGCTCATAGCTCAGCGCGTCGGGGAACATCCCCAGCGGCAGCAGCACCCCGACCAGCAGGATAATCACTGGTGAGAAAATGGCGGTCCACATCCCACCGGCACCGAACAGTCTCCAGAAGGGAGGCTCATCGGAACGTTTTGGCGTTGGATTAATCACGTTGTTCCCCTCCAATCAGAATAGTAACGCGATGGTGAGAATAGCCAGCGTGACGATGACGGTTACAGCCCACAGCCCTTTGATAACCGGCTCTGGCCCCATTTTTTCATCTTTGACGATGATGATGCTGGCTTTGGGCGCCAGTTCAAACCAGGATTTGGTGTGAATAGCTGCCGCCACCAGTGCGATGATGTTAATCAGCAGCACCAGCGGGTTTTGCAGGAAGCCGACAAATCCGGCCCAGCCTTCTGCGCCGTGTTTCAACGAAAACACGCCATAGATCAGCACAATGCTGAACCATACCGCGGGAGCGGCGGTCATTTCGCGCAGCATGTAAAAGCGATAGAACCCGAGCCGTTGCCACCAGCTTGCAGGCATGCTGCGAACGTATGCTTTACGCTTGGTTGTCATTGTTGCCTCCCTCATTGCGGTTTCAGCATAGCGATCATGAAGTCCTTGGCGCTTTCGACCTTACCTTGCTGAATAGCAGCGGCAGGATCGACATGCTTCGGACACACTTCTGAGCAGTAACCGACAAAGATACAACTCCAGACACCGTTTTTACCGTTCAGTTGCGGCATGCGCTCTTTCTTGCCGTGGTCGCGGTTATCCAGGTTGTAACGGTGTGCCAGCGTGATGGCAGCCGGGCCGATAAACTCAGGATTAAGGCCAAACTGCGGGCACGCGGCGTAGCACAGGCCACAGTTGATGCAGCCGGAGAACTGATGGTATTTCGCCATCTGCGCCGGTGTCTGCTTGTTGGCGCCGTCAGCCGGCGTTTTGTTGTTGCCGATGATGTAAGGCTTGATGGCTTCCAGACTCTCGATAAAGTGGGTCATATCGACCACCAGATCGCGCTCGATCGGGAAGTTGCCCAGCGCTTCCACCTTCATACCGCTGGTCGCGTAGTCGCGCAAAAAGGTTTTGCACGCCAGCTTCGGCACGTTATTTACCATCATGCCGCAGGAGCCGCAGATAGCCATACGGCAGGACCAACGGTAAGAGAGGTCCGATGCCAGGTTATCTTTGATGTAACCCAGCGCATCCAGCAGGGACGTTTCCCGGCTGTAAGGTACGTCGAACGTCTCGACGTGCGGTGCCTTGTCGGTTTCCGGGTTATAGCGCATGACTTCCATTTTCAGGGTAGCTAACTCAGCCATTCGCTTGCTCCTTCTTGCTCTTTTCCTGGGCTTCCGCTTCGGCACCGTACACGCGTTTTGCCGGTGGCAGCGTGGTGATCTTCACGTCGCCATAGGCCAGACGCGGTGCGCCGTTCGGGTTGTAATACGCCAGCGTATGCTTCAGGAAATTAACGTCATCGCGCTCAGTGCAACCTTCGTCCAGACGTTGGTGTGCGCCGCGTGATTCTTTACGGTTGATAGCAGAGTGTGCCATACATTCAGCGACATCCAGTCTGTGGCCCAGTTCGATGTTGTAAAGCAGGTCGGTGTTGAAGACGCTGGAATGGTCGTGAATTTTCACGCGTTTGAAGCGCTCTTTCAGCTCAGCGAGTTTATCCACGGTTTTCTGCATCAGGTCGGTGGTGCGATAAATACCGCAACCTTCTTCCATCGACATGCCCATTTCGTCGCGGATTTTTGCCCAGCTTTCCGTGCCTTCCTGATTCATCAGGTCATGCAGACGCTGCTCAATATCGCGTGTTTGCGCATCCAGCGCGCTGCCGTTGGCGGGTGCCGCTTCTTGCGCACGGCGCACTGCATTTTCCCCGGCCATACGACCAAACACCACCAGTTCTGCCAGTGAGTTGGAGCCAAGGCGGTTAGCACCGTGCAGGCCCACCGAAGAACATTCGCCTGCCGCAAACAGCCCTTTGATGGTGGTTTCGCAATCCTGATTGGTTTCAATGCCGCCCATGGTGTAGTGCGCCGTCGGACGAATCGGAATCGGCTCTTTCACTGGATCGACGCCAACGTAGGCTTTTGCCAGTTCGCAGATAAACGGCAGACGCTCTTTCAGCTTTTTCTCGCCCAGATGACGCAGGTCGAGGTACACCACGTCGCCCAACGGGGTGGACACCGTGCGGCCTGCACGCCATTCGTGCCAGAAGGCTTGTGATACTTTGTCGCGCGGGCCCAGTTCCATATATTTGTTTTTCGGCTCGCCGAGCGGCGTTTCTGGTCCCATGCCGTAATCTTGCAGATAGCGGTAGCCATCTTTGTTGACCATGATACCGCCTTCACCACGGCAGCCTTCGGTCATCAGGATACCGGAACCCGGCAGGCCGGTCGGGTGATATTGCACGAATTCCATATCGCGCAGCGCCACGCCGTGGCGGAACGCCATGCCCATGCCGTCACCGGTGACGATGCCGCCGTTGGTGTTGTAACGGTAAACGCGGCCAGCACCGCCGGTCGCCAGCACGACCGCGTTAGCGCGGATTTGCACCAGCGAGCCTTCCATCATGTTGATGGCGACAAGACCACGCGCCTGACCGTCATCGACCAGAATATCCAACACAAAGTGCTCATCAAAGCGTTGGATTTGCGGGTATTTCAGTGAGGTCTGGAACAGGGTGTGCAGCATGTGGAAGCCGGTTTTATCCGCTGCAAACCAGGTGCGCTCAATTTTCATACCGCCAAAACGACGGACGTTGACGGAACGGTCGGGTTTACGGCTCCAGGGGCAACCCCATTGTTCTAGCTGGATCATCTCCTGTGGACATTGATGAACAAAATGTTCAACGACATCTTGCTCGCAGAGCCAGTTGCCACCAGCAACGGTGTCGTGGAAGTGAAAATCAAAACTATCGTGATCCTGAGTGACTGCGGCTGAACCACCCTCGGCGGCCACGGTGTGGCTACGCATTGGGTAGACTTTTGATATCAGCGCAATTTTCAGTTGGGGATTAGCTTCAGCGGCAGCGATTGCCGCAGGCTTTGTTGAATAAATAGAAAGTTTGGGTAATCATCGGAACAGATCACCATAGTTGTTTCAAAATCAGGTCTCCATGGCAAAACAAAATTTTAAAATCACTAACTGGCCCTCCTATAACAAGGC
>NZ_JBPETA010000052.1:0-18060 GCF_051710365.1 Symbiopectobacterium sp.
CTGCTTAACGTGCTGGAAGATAATGATCACGGGCACACTGAAGCCGGCACCTTCAAAAATATCCGTATCGTGGGTAAAGGCAGTATTGACGGTAATGGCTGGGTGGCAGGGCTGAGTACCAGCAAAGCTGCCGCAAGCTTCACCGATGAGCTGGGCTATGAACTGCCGCAAATTCGTGCCAGTAGCGCCAGTAAAGTTAGCAGTGACGGTATTCTGGCAAAAAACCAGACCGCAGCGGCGATGGCTGCGCCTGATAATTTGACACAGGAAGATGCCTATAAAAACCGCCGTTCCTCCATGATGACGCTGCGCGGGGTGAGCAACCTCTACGTAGGCGGCCTGACCGTTCTGAACCCGGCCTACCACGGTGTGATGGCGCTGGAATCAGAAAATGTGGTGATGCACGAACTGCAACACAAAACCTATGACGGTAACAACGCCGATGGTATTGAGTTCGGTAATAGCCAAAACGTCATGTTGTTCAACAACTTATTCGATACCGGGGATGACAGCGTCAACTTCGCCGCAGGTTATGGTGCGGGCGTGGAAGAAAACAATCAGAAAGCCCAAAGCGGTGCCTGGATCTTCAACAACTACTTCCGTGAAGGTCACGGTGCGGTGGTTGCAGGAAGTCATACGGGTGCCTGGATCGAGAAGATCGTTGCTGAAAACAACGTGATGTACCTGACTGACGTCGGTCTGCGTATGAAGAGCCGTCCGTATTACGGTGGTGGCGCACGTGACGTGCTGTTCCGTGATAACGCGATGAAAGACATTGGCGGCAACGAGCCGTTTATTTTCACCATCGCTTACAGCGCGGATACCAACGATACCCTGCCTGCTAAAGAGCCGGCCCAGTTCCGCGATATCACCGTGTACAACATCACTATCGATGGCTCTAACAAGAAGAGCAGTATCGCGGTGGATGGTATGACTCAGGCAGCAATGGATACCGCGTATGGGTTTGATCTAGGCCGCGACGCGTATCATAAGAACTTCGATTTTGAAGATGTGAAGTTCCGCAACGTCAAAGCGACGGCCATTGGCTTCCTGCATGACAGCCAGTTCAAAAACGTCACCTTTGAGAACGTATTGAGTGGTGCACAAGCCTGGAGCTTTGGTGAAGGGGTTTCTAACGTCAAGGTAAAAGACAGCGTGAATGATCAAACCATCACCACGATGGGCTCGCAAACCATCACGCTTGATGGCGCAACGCAGTAACGCCGTAGTGTAACGCTATCCCCACGCCTTCACCGGCGTGGGGAAAGGAGAATGTCTCAGGTGATACAACAACGCGTACAACATTTGCTGACAATCGGCGCGCGCCTGCCTTCCTCTTGGCTCAGGCTCGGGATGATGGGGTTGTTGTTGTTACTGATTTGCCAACAGCTCGCTGTCTGGACCTGGCGCGTGTTGTTGCCAGCGCAACCGATGGTGAACGCCGTCTCTCTCTCGCCTGCACATGCCACGTCAACGCCGTCACAAACCACCGTGTATACGCTGTTTGGTCGCTCTCCCAGTGCGACTTCGCTCAAGCCTGTGCCAGAAGGCGTATTAGCTGGGGATATCCCCGTGTCTTCCCTGCAACTGACCGTGACCGGCATTCTGGCAAGCCGACAGACCGATCGCGCCATTGTGATTATCGCCAAAGATGGTCGGCAATTCAGCCGTGGCGTCGGTGACGCCGTTCCCGGCTACGAGGCCCGGATTGTGACCATCTCTGCCGATCGTATCGTACTTGAACACCAGGGGCGTTATGAAGCGCTCTACCTGTATCGCGATGAAGTTGGCGCAACCAGCAGTAACAGTAGCAGTGCGCCCAAGCCCCCACGGCGGCACTGAGCGCGGTACGTAATACGTTGAAATCAGAGCCGATGAAGGTGATGGAATACCTCTCGATTGTCCCTCAGATGAAAGATAACGCGCTAGCGGGCTATCGCCTGAATCCGGGGAAAAAAACTGAACTGTTCTACCGCCTGGGGTTGCATGACAACGACCTGGCGGTGGCGCTCAACGGCATGGATTTGCGTGATGCGGAGCAAGGGCAGCAAGCCATGGCGCAATTGCCGCAGTTGAGCGAATTGACGTTGACGATAGAGCGCGACGGACAGCGCCAGGATATTACGCTGACCCTGGATGGGGCGGCGGACGATGAGAGTGAACAGCACGCGGGCAGAGATGAGCCGTAACGGGAAACGAACAGGTGGCGCAACGTGTTTTTAGCAAAGGGCGGCGGATGACTGGCTTGCAGTTGGCGGGGGCGGGCCTTCTCATGATGGTTTCTGCCTGGTGCTGGGGAGCGGAATTTTCCGCCAGCTTTAAAGGGACGGATATTCAGGAGTTCATCAATACCGTCAGCAAGAATCTGAATAAAACCGTGATTATCGATCCTGCGGTGCGGGGTTCTATTACGGTGCGCAGCTACGACATGATGAACGAAGAGTAGTATTACCAGTTCTTCCTCAGCGTGCTGGACGTGTACGGTTTTGCCGTGGTGCCGATGGATAACAGCGTGCTAAAGGTGATTGCCGCCAAAGATGCCAAAACCTCATCGATACCGGTCGCGACGGACAGCCAGCCGGGTATCGGTGATGAAGTGGTGACGCGTGTCGTGCCGGTTAATAACGTTGCCGCGCGTGATTTAGCGCCGTTGTTGCGCCAGCTTAATGACAATGCAGGGTCTGGCAGCGTGGTGCATTACGAACCGTCTAACGTGCTGCTGATGACCGGCCGCGCCGCGGTAGTGAAACGCCTGATGGAGATCGTTGAACGCGTCGACCGTACCGGCGATCGCAACGTGGTGACGGTGCCGCTCTCCTATGCCTCTTCTGCCGAAGTGGTCAAATTGGTCAATGAGCTGAATAAATCTGACGAAAAAACCGCACTGCCGGGGGCGATGAGCGCACCAATGCGGTGCTGGTGCGTGGTGAACCTAAATCGCGCGAGCGCGTGATCGCCATGATCAAACAGCTCGACCGGCAGCAGGCGGCGCAGGGTAACACCAAGGTAATTTATCTCCGGTTTGCCAAGGTCGCCGATTTAGTGGAAGTGCTTACCGGCGTCAGCGACAGCTTGCAAAAAGATCAGCAAACGACGCAGCCGGGCACCGCGCTACGCCGCGATATCTCAATCAAGGCACATGAACAAACCAATGCCTTGATCGTCAATGCCGCGCCGGATGTGATGCGCGATCTGGAGCAGGTGATAAACCGCCTCGATATTCGCCGTCCGCAGGTGCTGGTAGAGGCGATCATTGCCGAAGTGCAGGACGCCGATGGCCTTAATCTCGGCATTCAGTGGGGCAATAAACACGCCGGGATGACACAGTTCACCAACACCGGATTGCCGCTTTCCACCGTAGTGACCGGCGTGGATCAGTACCGTAAAGATGGCACCGTCTCCACCGCACTAGGTACGGCACTCGGCAGCTTTAACGGCATGGCAGCTGGATTCTATCAGGGCAACTGGTCGATGCTGCTGACGGCCATTTCCAGCGACAGCAAAAATGACATTCTGGCGACGCCAAGCATCGTCACGCTGGACAATATGGAAGCCAATTTTAACGTTGGCCAGGAAGTGCCGGTACTGGCGGGATCGCAAACCACTTCCGGGGACCATATCTTCCAAACCGTTGAACGTAAAACGGTCGGGATCAAACTCAAGGTCAAGCCGCAGATCAATGAGGGAGACTCGGTACTGATGGAGATCGAGCAAGAGGTCTCCAGCGTGGCCGATTCCGCCTCCAGCAGCAGTTCCGAATTGGGGGCGACCTTTAACACCCGAACTGTGAGCAATGCGGTGTTGGTCGGGAATGGTGAGACCGTCGTCGTGGGGGGCATGCTGGATAAGAGCACCACCGAGAGCGCGTCACGCGTGCCAGTATTGGGCGATATTCCGGTGCTTGGTGCGCTGTTCCGCTCCAACAGCAAACAGGTCACAAAGCGTAACCTGATGCTGTTTATTCGACCTACCATCATCCGCGATCGCCAGCAGTACCAGACGGCTTCCAGCGATAAATACCGCTCATTCAGCGAAGAGCGCGGGCAGCAACATGAAGGGGACAACCGAGATAACCTGTTGCATGACAAACAGTTGCGCTTACCGGGCAGCGGTAACACACAAACATTCCTTCAGGTGAAAACCGCCATTACTGCGCTCTACCCCTCGGGGGGCCGATGAGCGAGCTTAACGCCAGCACGCCGGAATGGCGGCCGCTCTTGCCTTTTGCCTACGCGCGCACCCATCGCATCCTGCTATTGCAGGATAGCGCAACGCAGCAGCACAGCCTGATGTGTGATGCGGCGACGACGGCAACCGCACTGATGGAGGCGCGCCGCGTGGCGGGCAATGCTTTCACGGTAGCGCGCGTCAGTGCGCAAGAGTTCGATCGGCAACTGATCGTCTGCTATCAGCGCGATTCCGATGAAGCGCGGCGTCTGATGGAAGATATTGGCAACGAAATGGATTTCTACACCTTGGTGGAAGAGTTGCCGGACAGCGACGATCTGCTGGACGCTGACGATGACGCGCCGATTATCCGTCTGATCAACGCCATGCTGACCGAAGCCATCAAAAACAAAGCCTCGGATGTTCATATTGAAACCTACGAACGGCACCTGCTGATCCGTTTTCGCGTGGATGGCGTGCTGCGCGAGATTTTGCGCCCGCAACGCAAACTGGCGTCACTGCTGGTGTCGCGTATCAAGGTCATGGCGCGTCTGGATATTGCTGAAAAGCGTATTCCACAGGATGGCCGCATGGCGTTGCGCATCGGCGGACGTGCCGTTGATGTGCGCGTCTCCACCTTGCCCTCCAGCCATGGCGAACGAGTGGTGCTGCGCTTGCTTGACAAGAACAGCGTCCAGCTCGATCTCGCTGCGCTGGGGATGTCGCAAGCGTTGCGGCAACACATTGATGCACTGATCAACCGTCCACACGGCATCATTCTGGTGACCGGACCGACCGGTTCCGGTAAGAGTACCACGCTGTATGCGGCGCTGAGCCGCTTGAATGCCACCGAGCGCAACATCATGACGGTAGAAGACCCTATCGAGTATGAACTGGAAGGCATCGGACAGACGCAGGTCAACACCAAAGTGGACATGACCTTTGCGCGCGGCCTGCGGGCTATTTTGCGTCAGGACCCGGACGTGGTGCTGGTCGGTGAAATTCGTGATGGTGAAACCGCGCAGATAGCGGTGCAGGCCTCACTCACCGGCCACTTGGTGCTCTCCACCTTGCACACCAACAGCACGCTGGGGGCGTTGTCGCGTCTGCAAGATATGGGCATTGAGCCGTTTCTGCTGTCCACCTCATTGCTGGCAGTGCTGGCGCAACGGCTGGTGCGCACCCTGTGTCCTGACTGTCGTGAAGCGCACCCGGTTGATGCCGTGCAGGCGCAGCAAATGGGCATTACGCCACTCAGCACGGTTTATCGGGCCGTCGGGTGCACGCAGTGCAACTTTACCGGTTACCGGGGTCGTACCGGGATCCATGAACTTTTACTGGTGAATGACGACGTTCGCGCTGCCATCCACCGTGGCGACGGTGAACTGGCGATTGCCCGCCTGCTGGGGCCGGAGCGTCTCACCATCCGCCAAGACGGCATCAACAAGGTGTTGGCCGGTTTAACCACCTGGGAAGAGGTTATTCGAGTAACGCAGGAGGAGTGAGATGGCGCTGTTTCACTATCAGGCATTGGACGCGCATGGAAAACGCTGTCGCGGCAGTCAGGAGGCCGATTCGGCTCGCCATGCGCGACAGCTACTGCGCGAGCGAGGCCTGACGCCATTGGCGTTGAGCGAAGGGCAAGGCAGCGGGGGGGCATCCGCTACACCGCGTTTTTCGCTGCGCCGCACCACGCGCATCAGCGCGGCGGATCTGGCGCTGTTGACGCGCCAGTTGGCAACGCTAGTGGCAGCCGCGCTACCGCTGGAGGAGGCGCTGGATGCGGTGGCGCGTCAGAGTGAAAAGCCGGCCTTGAGCAACTTGATGAGCGGCGTGAGCAGCAAGGTGATGGAAGGGCATTCACTGGCGGAAGCGATGAAAGCGTTTCCCGGCTGCTTTACCCGCCTCTACACTGCGCGATGGTCGCCGCAGGCGAAACCTCGGGCCATCTGGATACGGTGTTGAACCGGCTGGCGGATTATACCGAACAGCGCCAGCAGATGCGCAGCCGCATTCAGCAGGCGTTGATCTACCCGTGCGTATTGACGGTGGTTGCCATTGCCGTGGTCAGCATTTTGCTGTCCGTCGTGGTGTCTAAGGTGGTCGAACAGTTTATTCACATGAAACAGGTGCTGCCGTTGTCAACCCGCGTGCTGATGGGGCTGAGCGATATGGTGCGCAGTGCCGGGCCGTGGATTGCCATTGCGCTGGTAGTCGGTGCCTTTGTCGCCCGCGCGCTGCTCAAGCAGGAAACGCGTCGCCTGGCGTATCACCGCCGCCAGCTCGGCGTGCCGGTGATTGGGCGTATTCTGCGTAGCCTCAATACCGCGCGCTATGCGCGTACGCTCAGCATTCTTAACGCCAGCGCGGTTCCGCTGTTGCAGGCGATGCGCATCAGTGGCGATGTGATGAGCAATGATTATGCGCGCCATCGCCTGTCGCAAGCGACGGAGGCGGTGCGCGAGGGCGTCAGCCTGCACAAGGCGCTGGAACAAACGGCACTGTTTCCGCCGATGATGCGCCACATGATCGCCAGCGGTGAACGCAGCGGCGAACTGGACAGCATGCTGGAACGGGCGTTGGATAATCAGGACAGAGAGTTCAACGCGCAGATGTCCATGGCGCTCGGGCTGTTCGAACCGTTGTTGGTGGTGACGATGGCGGCCGTAGTGCTGTTTATCGTGCTGGCTATTCTTCAGCCGCTGCTGCAACTGAATACCATAATGAGCATGTAACGTAATCCCTGTTCAAGGGGGCAAGTCATAAGGAAGACAATATGCAACAACATAACCCTATCTACCGTCAGTTAAGGCGGCGTCGTCCTTCTCAGCAGGGTTTTACGCTGCTGGAGATCATGGTGGTGATTGTGATCCTCGGGGTGCTGGCGAGCATGGTGGTCCCCAGCCTGATGGGGAACAAAGACAAAGCCGATCGCCAGAAAGCGGTGAGTGACATTGTGGCGCTCGAAAGCGCATTGGATATGTATCGCCTGGATAACCAGCGCTATCCCTCGACGGAGCAGGGGCTGACCGCATTGGTAAAAAAACCGGTGATCCAGCCTGAACCGAAGAATTACCAGCCGGACGGCTATATCCGGCGTTTGCCGCAAGACCCGTGGGGCGCAGATTATCAACTACAGAATCCGGGCAAGCACGGCAAACTGGATATCTTCTCTCTTGGGCCGGATGGCATGCCGGGCACCGAAGATGATATCGGCAATTGGAACATCGGTGGCAAATAGCGTGAGTCACGCAAGGTAGGGCAGGATGGAACAGCAACGCGGGTTCACACTACTGGAGATGATGTTGGTTGCTCTGCTGGCAGGGATTGCTGCCAGCCTGGTGATGATGGCCTTTCCTTCCGACAGGCAGAGTGACAGTGCCTGGCAGATGGCCTATTTTCGCGCGCAGCTCGATTTTGCCGTGGAAGAGAGCCAACTGAACGAGCATGTGCTTGGTGTGCGTATTTATCAGAACCGGTGGCAGTTTATCGAGCTGTTGCAGAATGACAGTGGTGAAACGTCACGCTCACACAGCGATCAGTTTCTGGGCTATCACTGGCAGCCCTGGCGACCACAAAGCATTACGCCCTCTGCGACGTTACCCGCACGCTTGCGCCTTGAACTACAAGATATCAAAAGTAAAAAAGCGCTGAAACGCAATGGCCACGAAGAGGTTTCGAACGGGCGTGACGATGAGCCTGACATCCTGATTCTGCCCGGTGGCGAAGTAACGCCGTTTCGTCTGGTATTCAACGCCGAGCCGAAAACGCAGAACGCCTAGGTGCAGGTGGATGCCGTCGGCAACATCATGACCTCGCAGGATGTGCAAGAAAAACGCACAACTATCCAGGGGACGCGGTTATGAAACCGCAGCACGGTATGACGCTGCTTGAGGTGATGGTGGCGTTGACGGTGTTTGCGTTGGCGGGGCTGGCCGTGATGAAGACCGCTATCTATCAGGTCAGCACCCTGAACCGTCTGGAGTTGAAAACCTTCGCAGGCTGGGTGGCAGAAAATCAGCAGGTACAGTTGAAGCTGGAGAAACGCTGGCCGGAAACGCGTTGGGTAAGCGGTGTCAGTTCGCAGGGCGGTGAGCGCTGGTTCTGGCGTTGGCAAGGCGTAGAAACCGGTGATGCGCAGTTTCGCGCGCTGGATGTTGAAGTGCGACGTGACAAAAACAGCAGTGCGGCTGATGCCGTGCTGCGCAGTTATGTGGTGAAACAATGAAGGGCGGAACAACCCGCCTTGACAGTGTAACAGCAAGGCCGTTGCACATACAGCGCGGTTTTACGCTGGTGGAGATGCTGCTGGCTATCGGGATTTTTGCCGCGCTGAGCGTTAGCGCATTCCAGATACTGAACGGCGTGATGCGTAACGATGAAATTTCAGCGCGCAAAGCGCAGAGGCTATCGGAGTTGCAGCGGGCGTTTGGTCAGGTGGAGGACGATCTTTCACACATCATTGCTCGCCATGGTCGAGGCAGCGCCGCGTTCTTCTTTACCGGCAGTAAGCAGATGAAAAGTGAAGACGACTATCTGCGTTTCACGCGCAATAGCTGGCTTAACCCGCTGGGTATTTTACCGCAAGGGCGTGGCGTATCGATTACGTGATAACCAACTGGAGCGGCTGTTTTACCGCTATGTCGATCCTATTCCCGGTGAAAAGCCGGAACAGAAGGCGATATTGACTCAGGTAGAGGGTTTTCGCTTACGTTTTTACGGCAGTAACGGCTGGCAGAAATCGTGGGGCAACACCGCGCAGTTACCACAGGGGATTGAGGTGATTTTAACGCTGCGCGATTACGGCGAAGTGTCACGCATGTTCCTTATCGCGCCGGGAGAGAAGACATGAGGTCGCGCCAGCGTGGTGTCGCCTTGTTGGTGGTATTGCTGATCCTGGCGCTGATGGTGACGGTCGCCGCCAGTATCGCTGAACGACAAGGCAAGGTGTTTATGCTCACCGACCGTCAGTTGGGACACCAGCAGGCTAAATGGTATGCCCTTGGCGCGGAAGCCTTTGTGGGCAAGGTGATTTTGCGTGATGCGCTGACCACACCGGAACGCACGACGCTGTCGCAAAACTGGGCGCAGCGCGGACGCCAGTTTCCGGTTGAGGGCGGGGAGATCCTCGGCTATGTGCAGGATAGGCTGGCGTGTTTCAACTTGAATGCGCTTAATCAAACCATCAGTGACGACAGCACGGCGGTCAACACGCCGTATCCCGCACAGGTATTTCGCTGGCTGCTGATCAACCTAGGGGTCGATCCGGCACAGGCCGTGACCATTGTGGCGGCAGTGCGCGATTGGATTGACGAAGATAGCCAGCCAATGGCGAATGGGGCTGAAGATGAAACCTATATGGCACTGCCCGATCCCTACCGTGCAGCCAACCAGTCGATGGTAGATATCAGTGAATTGCGCATGGTGCAAGGGGTGGATGCTGCGCTTTACCAGCGCTTGTTGCCGTTTGTCTGTGCACTGCCGACACAAAAGTTGCAGATAAATATTAATACGTTGCGGGACTATCAGGCACAGCTGCTCTCCGCGCTGTTTCTTAACACGCTAAACGCAGAGCAGGCCAAAACGCTGTTGCAGCAACGCCCTGTGGCGGGATGGCAAAGCGGGGCTGCATTTTTAGCACAAGACGGTTTTCCCAATATCAATAAAAGCAGCGCGCAGCGGGTGTTGGTGGCGAGAAGTGATTGGTTTTTTGCCCATATGCGGGTTCGCATGGGCGAGAGTGGTGATGTCTATCAAACCAGTCTACTGCATCGGGATGGAAAAACAGTGTCCGTGGTACGACGGTACTCAGGCGGTTACCGCACGGTGAATCCATGAACAGGAACAGTATGAAGACGTTTAATTTTCAACGTGTATTGACCGGCCGAGCGCTGGCTTCTTCACGCCAGACGAATGAAGGCGTGCGGGTTTCTGACAAGCCGCGCCTGATCGTGCGACTGGAGGGGGATGAGTCGGATGTTAAATGGCTGATCGCGCACGGTCGTGAGGGACGCGTTGTAATGCAAGGGCAGGGCAGCGTAGCGCAATTGCGCGAGCTGCTGGCGGGGTATCCGGGCATTCACTCAGCCACCGTACTGGTGCCGACGACTACCGTGACGTTTCACTCGCTGACTATTGCCCGGCAGGCTCGCCGTCAGCTACAGCAGGCGCTGCCGTTTATGCTGGAGGAACGGCTGGCCGTTGATGTGGAAACCGTACACTGTGCCGTACTGGCATGGGACGGCGACCGCGCAACGGTTGCTGTCGTCGCAAAGAGCAAGATGGCGCATTGGATGGCGCTCTGCGGCGCATTGGCCATCAAACCTGACATCATTCTGCCCGATGTAATGGCGCTGCCCCTGCCCGTCACGGGGCTCAGCGCGCTCTGTCACCGCGATCTGTGGCTGTTTCGTCACACAACCGGCGATGGCATGGCGGCGGAGCAGAGCTGGCATGCGGCGTTGCTGGCAGCATTGCCCCAGGCTCATCCCGATGATGAACCCGATGCTGCAGGGAATGACGCCGACCAAGAGATGCCGGTTCTGCACGGTGACAGCTACAGCCATCCGGCACCGTCCGCCGGTATCTGGGCGTCTCAACCCACCACGTCGCTGCTGCAATTGGCGGCACAGGCTCAGAAGTTGTCCCTGTTAGGGCTGGACCAGGGGGAGTTCGCACCGGCGAGAGCATGGCGCAACGGGTGGAATGCCTGGCGCGGGGTGGCGGCGCTGGCTGGTTGCTATCTGCTGTTATTGCTGGCGGATGCTGTCTGGCAGCATTACCAACTGTATCAACAAGCGGCCTACTGGCAGCAAGAAAGCGTGCGTGTATATCGGCAGATATTCCCGGCAGAAACACAGGTCGTGAATCCTCGGGTACAGATGCAACAGCATTTACAGCAGTCAGGCGGTGAGCGCGATACGCCGCGCCTGCTGCAATCAATGAATCGCTTACAGGCGTTGCTGGGAGAAAATCAGGACATACGCCTCACCACGCTGGCCTATGACGGTAATCGGCAGGAAATTCGTCTGGCTTACAGCGCGCCTGCCTATCCCGAGCTGGAGCAGTTCCAGCAACAGGCTGAAACCTATTACCAGATCCAACACGGTGAAATTCGCCAGAATGGCACACGCGTTGAAGCACTGATGACGTTAAAGGGGCAACCATGAGAAACGCCGTCATGACGCAGTGGCACCACTATTGGCTCAGCATTACACCGCGTGAGCGTCGGTTGCTGATGCTGGCGGGCAGTGCGCTGTTGCTGGCCGCCTGCTATTTCCTGCTGTGGCAACCTTGGCAGCAACGCAGCGAGCAGTGGCAGCGTACGCTGGTCAGGGAGCAACAAACGGTCGCCTGGCTGCGTCAGCAAGCTCCGCGTATTGCACAGGCCGCTGCACCCTCGACATCCCTGGCAGCAGAATCGCGTCATGCCAGCTTGCCTGTGCTGATTTCGCAAAGCAGTAGCCGCTACGGCTTGAAAGCGACACGACTACAACCGCAAGGGAATCAGGTCGCCGTGACGCTGGAGCGCAGTGATTTCACTTTGCTGATGCAGTGGCTGGGGGAGATGGAACAGGTGGGTGTTAACGTGCAACAGCTCGATGTGAATGCCGTGGACGGTGCGCCCGGCAGGGTGGATATCAGCACTGGTGATGGAGCGTGCCAATGAAAGCTAGCGCTCTCAATACCGATTCGACCACGGGGCGAGCTTTCAAAATGAAAGCGCTGGGAGCGCTCGTGTTCATGCTGGTCTATCTGTTTTTCCTGGCGCTGGATGCCCCCGCTCGCTTGCTGACGCGGTGGCTACCGTCGGATCTGGCGGTTAATGGTGTTAACGGCACGGTCTGGCACGGGCAGATTGACGCAGTTCGCTGGCGCGGTAGTGATGTGGGCGCGGTGAGCTGTGATGTCACCTTCTCTGACCTGATGCCCGCGCTGGCGGTGGCTTTCGATAGCCCCGATGGACCGCGCGGAAAAGGCGTGATTCGAGGCTGGCAGCAGGCGCAACTTTTTCAGTGGCAGGTGTCTGTTCCCGCCGCTTACGTGGTGAATAAGCTGCCACTCATTGTCCCCGTCAGCGCGCAAGGGAACGTGCAATTGCGGTTGCAACACGCCGTTGTCGATCCGCGAGGATGCCAATCGCTGTCGGCAACGTTGAACTGGCAGGATGCCGCATTAGGCACGCCGCTTGGCACGGTTGCTCTGGCTCAGCCGCAGGTACAGCTCAATTGCCATGAGGGTCGGTTGGAAATGGCGCTGCGCCAGCAATCGCACCATGTGCAAATTACCGGCAAGGGGAGTTTGGCGCTTTAACTGCGTGCGAGTGCACAAGCTTGCATTTGGGCATGTTTTACCGGTTGTTGCTCCTTGCTGCCTGTGAAACGATAGCGCGTAAAGGCGATGCCAACCATTACGAGGATGATGATATGCGAGGCACGGCGTGGAACAACTGGTAGCGTTTTCGGAAGCGTATCCTCTGCTCTGGTGCAGCGCGCTTTTGGTGTTGGGGCTGGTCATTGGTAGCTTTCTGAATGTGGTGATTCATCGCCTGCCTGTCATGCTGGAAATGCAGTGGCGTGATGAAGCCGCTTTGAACGTTGAGGGCGACGTACAACTCGCACAGACTCGCTACGATCTGTGGTGGCCGCGTTCCCACTGCCCAAACTGCCATCAGCCGATTGCGCTGCGTTATAATGTGCCGGTACTCGGTTGGCTGGTACTGCGCGGGCGCAGTCACTGCTGTAATCAGCCTATCGCCTGGAGCTATCCGCTGGTGGAAGCGGCAACCGGGATCCTGTTTGTGGCGGCTGGCAGCCTGTGGCCGCCGGGAATCTCGTTGCTGGGGGCATTGGCTCTGCTTGCCTTTCTCATTGCTCTGGCGGCGATTGATGCCGAGACCTTGCTGCTGCCGGATGCGTTGACGCAGCCGCTGTTATGGCTCGGATTGTTCATCAATCTCAGCGACGCCTTTGTGCCATTAGAGAGTGTGCTGTCATTGGTGCCATGGCCGGATATCTTGCCCTGTGGGTGGTCTACTGGTTGTTTAAAACTCTGACGGGCAAAGATGCGTTGGGGGCGGGCGATTTCAAACTGTTGGCGGCGCTCGGTGCCTGGCTCGGATGGCAAGCGCTACCGCAATTGGTGCTGTTAGCGGCATTGGGCAGTTTAGTAATGACCTGTCTGTGGCGATGGCGGCACGGGGGCCGATTTCGATCAGCCGCTGGCATTTGGTTCCTAGCTGGCGATAAGCGGCGGTATTCTGCTTTTTGTTCCCGGTTTCTCCTTCTGACTTTTTCATTAACGTCGCCAACAAAATGGGCTGAGTGATTCTTCACTCAGCCCTTATTCATTTCTTTTATTCGATTTTATTTATTTTATGCTGTTTGGTATCGAACTCGCGATGACCTGTCACTAAATCATCAGCATAAAAGTACCCGCCCACACCATCAGCATGAATGAGATACCCATAAAAAAATACTTCACTGATTGTCATCTCCAGCAAACATACGCCTGCAACGATTCCGATTGTGCGTCTTTTTGGAAAGCATTTACCCCTGCGAACCGACGCAGAGCGAGGGCTTTCCGTCTGTCATAAACAGGGCATGCCCGTTATGATGGAATCGGCGCTAAATCTACGCCTGGTGGGGGTTGAATATCAATAGGGTGAAGGAGGAAAATGCAATAAATAGCATTAAAAAGCAGCCTGTTCGAGAGCGTCTTTGAGCGAAAAAAAGGCATGCGATGGCGATTAATGCTACCAATAATCGCGCTGTTGACAGGAAAACGCGAGAAAGGATATCTAGCCAAAAAAAGTATTTGAAATTACGCTTTATCATTCACTCATCTTACCCCCCGATGTTTCTCATCATCGTTGCGGATAATACCCGCTCCAAATGGACGTTTTAACCCTATAATGTGATATGTCTCGCACTATTTGTTGCGAAGCAAACGTGAGTGCCATGATAAAACACCAGACACATTAAGGTTGCCTGAACCAGCCTTGAGGCCGGTTTCTGAGAAAGGAAAATGCTATGCAGAATCTATTCGAGCCCGTCGCTATCGGCGAACTGACGCTGCCTAACCGCATTGTGATGGCTCCGTTGACGCTCATGAAAGCCTTTAACGAAAGAACGCCTGGGCCGCTGATGCTGGAGTACTATGTACAGCGCGCCAACGCAGGAGTGATTATCAGCGAAGCTACCTCTATCTCACCGCAGGGCGTAGGCTATCCGAATACGCCGGGTATCTGGTCTGATGAACAGATTGCCGGTTGGGCGCGCGTCACTGCCGGTGTGCACGCCGCCGGTGGAAAGATTGTCCTGCAACTGTGGCACGTCGGGCGCATTTCCGACCCTGTCTACCTTGATGGGAAACTGCCGGTTGCCCCCAGTGCGATTGCGCCTGAAGGCCACGTTGCTACGGTTCGCCCCGACAAGAACTATGAAGTGCCACGTGCGCTGGAAACCAATGAGATCCCGGCTATTGTTGAGGACTTCCGTCAGGCTGCAGCCAATGCCAAGCGCGCCGGTTTTGATGGTGTGGAAATACACGCGGCCAATGGTTACCTGCTCGATCAGTTTCTGCACGATGGTTCAAACCAGCGAACGGACCGCTACGGTGGCAGTATTGAAAACCGGGCACGTTTTCTGTTAGAGGCGGTGGATGCGGTGCTCACCGTCTGGCCTGCTGGTCGGGTTGGCGTGCACCTGAACCTGATGTCCAATACGCACTCCATGAAAGATTCCGATCCGGCGGCTCTGTTTACCTATGTGGCCCAACAGCTGGATGCACGTCGTTTGGCCTTTATCTTTGGCCGTGAAGATATTTCGGGCAGTACGCTTTATGGCCCGTTGGTGCGTAAGCATTTTACCGGAGCTTATATTGCCAATGATGGTTTGACGATAGCATCGGCACAGGCGCTGCTGGATGAAGGGGGCGCAGATGCTGTGTCGTTTGGGCGTTGGTATATCGCTAACCCCGATCTGGTGCAACGCTTGTGCCTCGGTGCGCCGCTCAATGCCTTGAACGCACAAACTATCTATACCAGCGATCGAACGGGTTACACCGATTACCCCAGTCTGAATGACGATACCGCCAGTCCCCTGGAAGGTGCGTGATGGCGAGTATCAAATTAACGGTGAATCATCTGTATCAGTTACAAGGTAATGAAAGAAAACCAGCTCATGCAGTGGCGCGGGTCTATGTTGGGGATACGCTGTTGGCAACGGAAGAAATAACGGGAATGACAGAGGACGCTGTCAGCAAGTATCTGCACCATTCACTTCCTGAAGGGCAGCCCGTGCGCGTCGAGTGGGATTGTGCGGGCGTTACCGCAATTAGCGCCGCTGAGGTGCATATATGCCCCTGCTGTCACGCAGAGGAGTAAACCGCATCACGTTATACGGCAGCCCGCGCGGATAAAGCAGATATCAGCGCGGGCACTGAGCCGTCATCGACATTACTCGTCGCTTCCATTTTCCTTGCCGAGCAACTCTTGAATACGCTGATAGACTTCAGCCGCTGTGAGCCCGCTGTAGGATTCATTACTCTCAAAATTCAGCACCTGATCAGGATCGACACCATTTAATACACCGATCAGAGCAAAGTATTGTTGTGAAATGCGTTTTCCCGTCAGGGAATCAAACATCTCTGATTGTCCATCAGGATATTTAATCACGGAGACCAATTTACCGCCGAACAGAGGAATGCCTGTCATGGTCAATGAATATTCATTGCCCGCAGCGGCCTCGTCATCATCTTGTTGCTGCTCGGCCTGCTTTTTCTCAGCAGCATCGCCTCGGGAAGCGCGCGCCTTGTCAGAAGAGAGGGTCACCTTAGTGCTGTTGGCCGGAGAGAACGTATCGGAAGGATCTGAGCCAGTAGATGAAGATCCGGTTTTACTCTCAGTATTGACTGCCGCTACCGCATTGGGTGATTTAATCACATCAACGGCAGAGACATTCGGTTGAAAAGTGGCGCCATGTAGATTTTGAGTCTGAATATCTGGAATAACCACAATATAACTCCTTTATATATTCATTACTGGAAGTATTTAATGCTAACACGTCACTTTGAAATAAAGCGAAAAAGGTAAAAATGTCAGTAAAATATTACTTAAAAAACAGCAAGTTAACATATTAATGTGCAATCTCAACGCGTTGGGTTCTGAAGAACGCGACGTCTGGCCCAGCAATCGCTGGTTGTAGATGCTTTAGCCATTGCCCGCTAATGCATCGAGCTTATCTGTATGTGCACAGAACACAAACCCTTGAAGACACTATCGGCCAAAAAAAGAGCTTTTTTAATACTTAAAATGAATAATAGATGATTTCCGTTATTCCGTACGATAACTGTGGGTGTGGCGCGTTTTTTGATAGTTGGCCAACGCGAATTGGCCAGAACCGTCAATGCGAAAAAAGCCTGCGCGATAGGGGAAAACCAATTCCGACCGGTAGATTGATCATTTGGGTTTGCGGGAAACATTGTTGCCCGCATCCGCACTTAACTTGATGATATCCCAGAGTGCCAGCGCGGTAATCAGCGCAATCAGGGCAATCAGGGCAAACCCGATGCGAAAACTGACTCCCGGTATGGCGGGCAGCACAAACGTCTCGCTGAGCCAGGCACCCGAGCGAATACACAGCGCACCGAGCGTGATACCGAGGCCATTAGCCAACTGCAATGAGGTGCTGAAAAGCGTATTGGCCGAGCTCATCTCTTGTGCGGGAACATCAGCGAAGGCCAATGAACTGATCCCAGTGAATTGCATGGAGCAAAACAGACCGCCTAAAAATAGTACCACCAATGTCACCATTTGCGGTATATCGGGGCTTAACAGTGCGCAGCCTAACAACGACAATACGCAAAGAATACCGTTACCGATCAGCAATTTTTTAAAGCCAAAATAGCGGATAAGCGGCGTTGTCGCAGGTTTCATCGCCAGGTTACCGGCAAAAACCGCCAGCACCAACGCACCAGAATGAAAGGCATCCATACCAAATCCCACCTGAAACATCAGTGGCAGCAGGAAGGGAACGGAACTGATAGTCGCGCGTAAAACAAATCCTCCGCGCATGGTGATGCGGAATGTGGGAACGCTCAATGCGTCAAGGCGAATCAGCGGGGTAGACGCGGTGCGCAGGTGTTTTATCGCCCAAAACAGGGCGAGCATACCGGCAGCGATGACGGCAAAGGCATATGTCGGGTGACTCTGCTGTTGACTGAGCATTTCCAACCCGGAAACCAGGCACAGCATGGTGATCCCGGTAGAGATAAAGCCCTGGCTATCAAACGGCAGCTTCTCTTTCGGTTTCTGATTTGGCATTAAACACAGAGCGATAATGATAGCGATAATCCCTAACGGCACGTTGAGGAAAAAAATCCAGTGCCAGCTGGCATAGGAGGTGATGAACCCTCCCAATGGCGGCCCAATGATCGGTACCACCAGCGCGGGCTAGGTGAGCGTAGCTATCGCCTTAATCAACTGGTCTTTTGGCGTGGTTCTTAATACCACCAGGCGACCCACTGGCACCATATGGCACCGCCAATGCCTTGCACCACGCGTAACAGCACAAACTGCGTTGCGGATTCTGCCAGGCCGCATAGCAACGATGAAAAGGTAAATATCCCCAATGCCACACTGAAAACGGTTCTGGCACCAAAACGCTCTGCAACCCAACCGCTGGCAGGGATCAGTGCCGCCAGCGTTAAGGAAGGTGCGATTTAATCGTGACTTATGAGAGTATGACGCTTTATTTATCATGATATTTTTACGATGCCAGCAATTTCCCACTATTCCTCCCGTAAATCCCGCTTTCTCGACCACATGAATGTGCTGGTTCCATGGGCTGATATTGCAGATATAGTGCTTCCATATTACCCCTCATCCCGGCG
>NZ_JBPETA010000053.1:0-17968 GCF_051710365.1 Symbiopectobacterium sp.
TCAGTATTGGTGACAGACCACCACAAGTATCCAACCTCAATTCTGTTCACAAGACCATCGTTGATGTTCTCGGCGAGCGATACCGTCGAATTTATTCTTAAAGTAGGTGCGGAATGACGGATTTACACTAATCTCTATAAATTTTGACTTGGGTTCTCTTAATAATTTATATTTATCAATCGTAAAAAGACTGATTGTAAATCTTAGAATAATCAAATGGTGAAATCTGCTTCTCCCGATTCGCATCCAGATAATTCGCCCACCACCCACCACTGCAACATCAACCTTCACTCTCCGAGATTCTCAGCCTTATGAATATAAGCCGCCCTCATAGAGCTACGTTCTTGATGGCTCATCTGTCACTCCACCGCATCCCTCGACCACAATCCCGATTCAATCAAAAAACTACACTCCATTGTCCCGAAACCATGTCCACATACTTCCATTTTCGTATCATAGCTCATCACTCGTAAAGCTTTATTCACCGTGTTTTCACTAATGGGCTTTAGCGGATCGTGATCGCCAACGAAGATCAGGTCACGGTTCCCATTCATGCTTTTGATCTTTTCCAAAATAGCTAAGGCCTGATGCGATAAGGGAACAAGATGAGGTTTCCGCATCTTCGAACCACGTTGAGAATGTTTAACACCTTCCAGTGGCTCACGCTCTCCTAGAATAGTCCACATAGCCGTTTCAAAATCCACTTCTGGCCAGCGGGCAAAACGCAGTTCGCTTAAACGGATGAAAACCAACAAGGTAAGTTCGACAGCCAATCGAGTTAATGGTCTTTCAGAATAGTTATCAATACGATGAAGTAATTTAGGTATGCGGTTAAACTCCAGAGCAGCACGATGCTGTCTTTTCCCCGTAGCAACCGCACCGGCGATCTCTTGCGCGGGGCTGTAGTCAATTAAGCCGCTCTGCACGGCAAAACGCATAATCGCGGTAGTGCGTTGTCGTAAACGAGCAGCAACGTCTAGACGCCCTGATAACTCTACTGCTTTGATGGATACAAGCAGACCTCACGTCTTCTGTTCCGCAATGTTCCGCTTACCGATGGCAGCAAAGAGATTATCTTCCAGGCTTTTAAAGGCACGGGCACTATGCGATGCAGACCACTTTGGATTGCTGGCGTGCCAGTCTCTGGCGACCACTTCAAACGTTATCGCTTCCTGCTCTTGTTCTACCTTAACCGCTTTCTTGTTTTCACTGGGATCGGCGCCGTTAGATAACAGCTTACCGTGCTTCATCACGCCTTCCCCTGGCAGCCACCAACGAAACTTCGGGGTATTTCCCCAACGCCAACATCTTCTCTTTACCGCCAAAGCGATAACGTAGCCGTCAGTATTATGAGCCGTTAGGGTGAACCAGCAAAACCATGCCTTCGCCGTCAGTCAGCTTATAGGTTTTTGCTTCAGACCTAGCCAAACGATCCTTCACATCACTCAGAGCCATGATGAGTATCCTTTCAAGAGTTCAGTACGGGTATAAACATTATCGAACCAGGATATACCCGCAGTTGTACCCGCATCAGTAAGTTGATGTAGATTGAATCAGGTTGACTTAGGTTGAGTGAAAAAGCGAGGAAAACCTTGCGGATACTGGATTTTAAGCACAAAAAAAGCCACCCGAAGGTGACTTGATTTTCATACTAATGGTGCCGAAGGCCGGACTCGAACCGGCACGTCTTTCAACGGTTGATTTTGAATCAACTGCGTCTACCGATTTCGCCACTTCGGCACTGAAGTAGTATGCGGAAAACGAGGTGCATTATACCGTTTGAGATTGATGACACAACACTATTCCGCACTCTGGCGCGTTGAATGCTGAAAAAAACAGCGCCAGCACACTTTTTTGCGCATTTTCCCGGCACGCGGTGACGTGCCGGATGCACTCAGCGTCGTTTTAACAGCAGCAGCAGACTGATAACCATAAACAGCAGGCTCGGCACCAGCGCACCCAGCACCGGTGGTAAGCCATACACCAGGCTGAGCTGACCAAATACCTTGTCCAGCACGTAAAACAGGAAGCCAAAGCTGATACCGGTGACGATACGCACGCCCGCAGGCACATTGCGCAGTGGCCCAAAGATAAAGGAGAGCGCCATCAGCATCATCACCGCTACCGAAAGCGGGGCGAACGTCTTGTTCCACATGTTGAGCTTGTAACGGCCCGCTTCCTGCCCGCTCTGCTTCAGGTAGTTGATGTAATCGTACAGGCCGCGAATCGAGAGCGCATCCGGGTCCAGCGCCACCACGCCGAGTTTGTCCGGTGTCAGGGTGGTTTTCCACTCTCCGCTGATGGTCTGGCTGCCCGAAATCTGTTTGCCATCGCGCAGGTTAGATTCATCAACCTGAGAGAGTTGCCACAGCTTGGCATCGTCATCAAATTCCGCAGAGGCAGCGTAGCGCACGGAGAGCAGTTTTTGTTCCGGGTCGAACTGGTAGATATTCACGCCCGCCAGCTCTTTATCCCCCACCACGCGTTCAATATAGATAAAGTCGTTGCCGTCTTTCGCCCACAGCCCGTTCTGGGTCGAAAGCATCGAGCCGCCGTACATCATCTGCGAGCGGTAGTTGCGCGCCATCTGTTCACCGGCAGGTGAAATCCATTCGCCAATCGCCATGGTAAGCAACACCAACGGGATAGCGGTTTTCATCACCGCGCCGGCAATCTGTAAGCGGGTAAAACCAGAGGCCTGCATGACCACCAGTTCGCTGCGTGTCGCCAGCGTCCCCAGCCCCAGCAGCGCACCGAGCAGCGCCGCCATCGGGAAAAAGATTTCAATATCTTTTGGCACGCTCAGCAGGGTATAGAGGCCCGCGCCCAGTGCGGTATAGTCGCCGCGCCCTACTTTGCGCAACTGATCGACAAACTTGATGATGCCCGAGAGAGAAACCAGCATGAACAGCGTCATCATGATGGTGTTAAAGATAGTTTTGCCGATATAGCGATCCAGTACGCCAAACATCAGGCTGCTCCTTGTACTTTCACCCGCGCGCGCAACCGGCGCAGGGGCACGCTGTCCCAGACATTGAGCAGCAACGAAATCCCGATATAGGCCAGATTGGTCAGCCAGATCCACACCATCGGGTCAATTTTCCCCTTGCTGGCATTGGAACGCAGTGAACTTTGCAACAGGAAGAAAATCAGATAAAGCAGCATCGCGGGCAACATGCTCAGCACGCGCCCTTGGCGTGGGTTTACCGCACTAAGCGGCACCACAATAATCGCCATGATCAGCACCGAAAGCACCAGCGTAATGCGCCAATGAAACTCGGCACGCGCGGCATTCTCATCCGACTGCCACAGTTGGCTCATCGTCATCTGTTCTACGCCAGTGTTCTGGAGCGACACATTCTGGTGCCCGATAACTGCCTGATAGTTGGTGAAATCCGTGATACGGAAATCCCTCAGCATCGCGATGCCTTCGTAGCGGGAGCCCTTGTTGAGCGTCACCACCTGTGCGCCGTTTTGGTCAACGTCCACACGCCCACGGTCGGCAATCACCACCGAAGGACGCGCATTGCCGCTCGGGCGCAACTGAGCCAGAAACACATGCTCAAATTCCTGCCCTTTGACATCGCCGACAAACAGCACGGCATTGCCGCCCTGCGCCGATTGAAACTGCCCTTCCACCAGAGCCGCGACGCTCGGGTTGGCCTTGGCTTCTGCCATCACGATATCCTGATGGCGCGAAGACCACGGACTGACCCACAGCGCATTGATCATCGCCATCGCACCGGTCATCACCGCCAGAATAAAGGCAGCCTTGAGCAACACCGTTTTGCCCAGTCCACAGGCATACATTACGGTGATTTCGCTCTCGGTATACATGCAGCTGAACGTCATCAGCAGCCCTAAAAACAGGCTCAAGGGCAGAATGAGCTGCGCCATTTCAGGCACGCCCAGCCCCAGCAGGGAGAGCACTAAGTTTGTCGGGATTTCACCATCAACCGCCGCACCCAATATCCGCACCAGCTTCTGACAAAAGAAGATCAGTAACAGAATAAACAGGATGGCCAGTTGGCTCTTAAAGGTTTCCCGTACCAGATATCGAATGATGATCACGCTTAATTAAACCTGTGAAAACTTGTCTTTTTGCAGGAAAGTCGATAATTTCATCGCTAACTCGCCATTTATACGCATTTGTGGCAACCTTTGTCGCTATGATGCATTACAGCATACCGCGCACCCGGCGTTGTATCAGAACCTGCTTATCATCACCAAAACAGATTCGCCGCGCCGTTAAGATTAACACAGGTTAGGTAAGTGTAACGGCGGGAAAGTATTACGGAGTGTCACATTCTAGCCATTGGCCCCGTCTTTGTCTTTAAGATTCAGGAGAGTACATGGAGTTCAGTGTAAAAAGCGGTAGCCCGGAAAAACAACGCAGTGCCTGCATTGTCGTCGGCGTGTTTGAACCTCGCCGCCTGTCCCCTATTGCCGAACAATTGGACAAAATCAGCGACGGTTATATCAGCGCACTCCTGCGCCGCGGCGAGTTGGAAGGCAAAGTGGGGCAATCCCTGCTGTTGCACTACGTGCCGAACATTCTGTCAGAACGTATTCTGCTGATTGGCTGCGGGAAAGAGCGTGAACTGGATGAGCGTCAATACAAGCAAATCATCCAAAAAACCATCAATGCGCTGAATGACACCGGCTCAATGGAAGCCGTTTGCTTCCTGACCGAGCTGCATGTCAAAGGACGCAACACCTACTGGAAAGTGCGTCAGGCGGTGGAGACAGCAAAAGAGACGCTCTACACCTTCGATCAGTTGAAAAGCAACAAGGTTGAACTGCGCCGTCCGTTGCGCAAACTGGTGTTCAATGTGCCAACGCGCCGTGAACTCACCAGCGGCGAGCGCGCCATCCAGCACGGACTCGCCATTGCCGCAGGTATCAAGGCCGCGAAAGATCTCGGCAACATGCCGCCGAATATCTGTAACGCGGGCTATCTGGCCTCCCAGGCACGTCAACTGGCGGACACCTACAGCCCGAACATCGTGACGCGTGTGATTGGCGAACAGCAGATGAAAGAGCTGGGCATGAACGCCTATCTGGCCGTTGGACAAGGCTCGCAAAATGAATCGCTGATGTCGGTGATTGAGTACAAAGGCGACCCGAATCCGGAAAATCGCCCTATCGTGCTGGTTGGCAAAGGCCTGACCTTTGACTCCGGTGGTATCTCGATCAAGCCCGCCGACAGCATGGATGAAATGAAATACGACATGTGCGGTGCCGCGACGGTATACGGCGTGATGCGCATGGCCGCCGAGCTGGCGCTGCCGCTGAATATTGTCGGAGTGTTGGCCGGCTGTGAAAACATGGTTGATGGCCGCGCCTATCGTCCGGGCGATGTGTTAACCACCATGTCGGGTCAAACGGTTGAAGTGCTGAATACCGATGCCGAAGGCCGTTTGGTGCTGTGCGATGCGCTGACCTATGTGGAACGCTACGAGCCGGAGCTGGTGATTGATATCGCCACCCTGACCGGTGCCTGTGTGATCGCGCTTGGTCATCACCTTACCGGGTTGATGTCGAACCATAACCCGCTGGCGCACGAACTGCTCGGAGCATCAGAGCAAGCGGGCGACCGCTCTTGGCGCTTGCCGATGGGAGATGAGTTTCAGGAGCAGTTGGAGTCGAACTTCGCCGATATGGCGAACATCGGCGGGCGTCCGGGCGGTGCCATTACCGCCGCATGCTTCCTGTCGCGCTTTACCCGCAAATACAACTGGGCGCATCTGGATATCGCGGGCACAGCCTGGCGTTCCGGTAAGGCCAAAGGGGCAACGGGCCGTCCGGTGGCCATGTTGTCGCAGTTCCTGCTTAATCGCGCCGGGTTAAATGACGTAGAATAAAAAGAGGCCGTTCTCTGTCGTCATCGGCAAAAGCCGGGGACCTCTTACAGGAAGCACGTGTTTCCTCTATGAGGGATTCCCGCCTACGCGGGAATGACGGTAAGTTCGCGAGAATGAGAATAAGTTTGTAGGAATGGCTCACAGAACAGACATTGTCAGCAACCCAGGGCCGGTTTATACCGCCCCCTCACCTACAGTAAACAATGAAAAACGCAACGTTCTACCTTCTCGAACACAGTGACGATGTCGATGGGCTTAGCGCCTGTGAGGCGCTGGCCTGCGAGCTGGCGGCGGAACGTTGGCGCAGCGGGCAGCGGGTGCTTATCGCCTGTGAAGACGAGCAGCAAGCGTTGCGACTGGACGATGCGCTGTGGCAGCGCGACGCCAGCGCCTTTGTGCCGCATAACCTTTCTGGCGAAGGCCCGCGACAGGGCGCGCCCGTCGAGCTGGCCTGGCCTCAGCGCCGGGGCAGCACCTCACGCGATGTGCTGATCAGCCTCCTGCCGCAGTTCGCAGATTTTGCCACCGCTTTCCATGAAGTGATAGACTTTGTCCCTCATGAAGAATCCCTGAAACCGTTGGCGCGCGATCGCTACAAAGCGTATCGCAGCGTCGGCTTTCAATTGACTACGGCGACGCCGCCAACGCACTGAATAGTAGACATAATGGATACCAAATATAACCCGAAAGATATCGAACAGCCGCTCTATGAGCGCTGGGAACAGCAAGGCTACTTTAAGCCAAACGGTGACACGAGCCAGGAAAGCTTCAGCATCATGATCCCGCCGCCGAATGTCACCGGCAGCTTGCATATGGGCCATGCGTTCCAGCAAACCATTATGGATACCCTGATTCGCTATCAGCGTATGCAAGGGAAAAACACGCTGTGGCAGGCGGGTACTGACCACGCAGGCATCGCCACGCAGATGGTGGTTGAGCGTAAAATCGCCGCCGAAGAGGGCAAAACGCGCCACGATTATGGTCGCGATGCCTTTATCGAAAAAATCTGGCAATGGAAAGCAGAGTCCGGCGGCACCATCACCCGCCAAATGCGTCGTCTGGGCAACTCGGTGGACTGGGAGCGCGAGCGCTTCACCATGGATGAAGGCCTGTCCAACGCGGTGAAAGAGGTATTCGTTCGTCTGTATAAGGAAGACCTGATCTACCGTGGCAAGCGCCTAGTGAACTGGGACCCGAAACTGCGCACCGCCATCTCCGATCTGGAAGTGGAAAACCGCGAGAGCAAAGGCTCAATGTGGCACTTGCGCTACCCGCTGGCCGATGGCGCAAAAACCGCTGATGGCAAAGACTATCTGGTGGTCGCCACCACGCGTCCGGAAACCGTGCTGGGGGATACCGGTGTTGCGGTCAATCCGGAAGATCCGCGTTACAAAGATCTGATCGGCAAGTTCCTGATCCTGCCGCTGGTGAATCGTCGTATTCCGATCGTCGCTGATGAACACGCAGACATGGAAAAAGGCACCGGCTGCGTGAAGATCACTCCGGCGCACGATTTTAACGACTATGAAGTCGGTAAACGTCACCAGTTGCCAATGATCAATATCCTGACGTTCGATGGTGACATCCGTCAGGAAGCCGAAGTGTTTGATACCAAAGGCGAAGCCAGCACGGTATACAGTAACGACATTTCTGATTTCCTGCGTGGTGTCGAGCGTTTTGCCGCTCGTAAAGCGGTGGTTGCCAAGCTCGATGAGCTGGGCTTGCTCGATGAGATCAAACCGCACGATCTGACTGTGCCCTACGGCGATCGCGGCGGCGTGGTCATCGAACCGATGCTGACCGACCAGTGGTACGTGCGCGCAGGCGCACTGGCGAAACCGGCGGTGGAAGCGGTGGAAGATAGCCGTATCCAGTTTGTGCCGAAGCAGTACGAGAATATGTATTTTAGCTGGATGCGTGACATTCAGGACTGGTGTATCTCGCGCCAATTATGGTGGGGCCACCGTATTCCTGCATGGTACGACAACAGTGGCAAGGTTTACGTAGGCCGTGATGAAGCGGAAGTGCGCCGCGACTATCAGCTCGCCGACACGGTTGAACTGCGCCAGGATGAAGACGTGCTGGACACCTGGTTCTCCTCCGGGCTGTGGACCTTCTCCACCCTCTGCTGGCCGGAACAGACGCCGGAGCTGAAAGCGTTCCATCCGAGCAGCGTGATAGTGAGCGGCTTCGACATCATCTTCTTCTGGATTGCGCGCATGATCATGCTGACCATGCACTTCGTGAAAGATGACGAAGGCAAGCCGCAGGTGCCGTTCCATACCGTCTACATGACCGGGCTTATCCGCGATGAAGAAGGGCAGAAGATGTCCAAGTCCAAAGGGAACGTGATCGACCCGCTGGATATGGTAGACGGCATCTCACTTGAGGCGCTGCTGGAAAAACGCACCGGCAATATGATGCAGCCGCAGTTGGCGGAGAAAATCCGCAAGCGCACCGAGAAACAGTTCCCGAACGGTATCGAACCGCACGGTACGGATGCCCTGCGCTTCACGCTGGCGGCACTGGCATCGACCGGTCGTGATATCAACTGGGACATGAAGCGTCTGGAAGGTTACCGCAACTTCTGTAACAAGCTGTGGAACGCCAGCCGTTTTGTGCTGATGAACACCGAAGGGCAAGATTGCGGTTTTAACGGCGGTGAGAAAGTGCTGTCACTGGCCGATCGCTGGATTCTGGCAGAATTCAACCGCACAGTGAAAGCCTTCCGCGACGCGCTGGACGGTTACCGCTTCGATATTGCCGCCGGTATCCTGTATGAGTTCACCTGGAACCAGTTCTGCGACTGGTATCTGGAGCTGGCTAAACCGGTGATAAACGGTGGCAGCGAGGCGGAGCTGCGCGGCACGCGCAACACGCTGGTTACCGTGTTGGAAGCGCTGCTGCGTCTGGCGCACCCGATCATTCCGTTCATTACCGAAACCATCTGGCAGCAGGTCAAAGTACTGAAAGGTGTTACCGGCGATACCATCATGCTGCAACCGTTCCCGACCTATGATGCCGCCGCAGAAGATGCGCAGGCGCTGGCCGATCTGGAATGGATCAAGCAGGCGATCACCGCCGTGCGTAATATTCGCGCCGAGATGAACATCGCGCCGGGCAAACCGCTCGATGTGCTGTTGCGTGATGCAACGCCGGAAACGCAACGTCGCGTGGAAGCGAACCGCAGCTTTATCCAAACCCTGGCGCGTCTGGCAAGCGTTCAACTGCTGCCTGCCGGTGAAAAAGGTCCGGTGGCGGTCACTTCCCTGCTGGACGGCGCGGAGTTGCTGATCCCGATGCTGGATCTGGTCGACAAAGACGCAGAGTTGGAGCGTTTAGCCAAGGAAGTTGCCAAGGTTGAAGCGGAAATCAACCGCATCGACAGCAAGCTCTCCAATGAAGGCTTTGTTGCGCGCGCACCGGAGGCGGTTATTGCCAAAGAGCGTGAAAAACGTGACGGCTATGCGGTAGCGAAAGCCAAACTGTTGGAACAGCAGGCCACCATTGCTGCGTTGTAATCCATAAGTATCTTGTGCGAATAAAAAGCCCGGACCGCCAAGTCCGGGCTTGAGGTTGCTGACAAACGGCCCTACTCCCACCGTCATTCCCGCGAAGGCGGGAATCTCTTGCCGAAGAAACGCGTTTATTCTCACAGAGATCCCCGGCTTTCGCCGAGGATGACAGAGGGGTCTTGTGCCTTGATGGCGTCAAGACGCTGTTGCATATCAGGGTGAGTACTGAGCCAATCCGGCATAACGCGCCCAATGTGATGCTCTTTTTCTGATGCCGCCATCAATTGCTGATAGATGTCCTGCATCGCCTGAAGCGAACGCCCCTGCCGCTGCATTTCCGCTATCGCCCACGCATCGGCTTCACGCTCCATGTCACGAGAGAATTGCAGCTCATTCACGAAGGCTGCGGACTGTAGCAGGGTATCCCCCACGCCGCTGACATCACTGGTGATCCACATAAACGTCAATGATACCAATGAGGAACGCACCAGCATGCGCATTGGGTGACGGTAAGCATGGTGCCCCATTTCATGCAGCATCACAGCAACCAGACCATCATCGTGGCGCGACAGCTTAACCAGCTCATCGCTGACGATCAGCGTGCCATCTGCCAGCATAAACGCATTTGGGCCAATGCCCGGCGCACTCATCAGGCGCAGGCGCAGCGGGGTGCGCGCCTGACGCATTTCCGGCGGTTGCGCCTGCTCAAACAAGCGCTGCAACGCTTGCTGCCGCGCTTCAGGAAGGGTTGAAGGCGCTAGCTCGGTTCGCTCCAGCAAAGCAAGCGTATGCTCACCGAGCTGCTGCTCCACGGCGGTGGGGATATGCAACGCGACTGTGGCACTCAGCCAGGGCAGAACCACATACACATAGCTCAGCTCCACCAACACCGTCGCCAGCAGGGCAAACAGCGCGCCCCGTTTGTACTTCTCCAGCCGATACACCAGGCCAGGAGACTTATGCTGCGCAACCCAGGCACGAAACACGGCATCATCAGCAGGACGAAAGCGCCCGCCATCAGGGAAGGTCAACGTCAGCGGTATCGACCCTAACGCTTGCGAGACCTCAACGTGTGCTAGCATAAACGCCTGTGAAGCCGCGTCGTGGCGCGCCAGTACCAACAGAGGCATCCAGCTCGCCAAGCGTCACGCGTGCCGCCTCCTGTGCGGCACGCCCCGGATACTGATAGTATCCCTCGATAATCATCAGGTCGCCTTAGATGCCCACGTTAAGATCCAGCGCGCTGATAGCCTCTTCCGCCACCGCCGAACGCGCGGTATCACTGTGCGCCTGCACATTGTCACTGAGCGTGGTATTACCAAAGATAATAGTTGCGTTCCGCCACCACGATATAGCACTTGGCAACCAAACCGCCAATAATCAACGACACATACGCCGCGATCAGTTTGAAGATGCCTTCATAGGGTGACGTGTAGTCCACGCGATGCGTGATATGTCCACCCGTTTGTACATATTCCATGACTGAAAGCAGTACAGCCCCTGAAAACCACAGCGTCCATATCAGGAAGGGAAGAAAAGCCAGCAGGCTGCAAAAAGCAATTTTAATAAATGTCGCTTTACTGATTGCTGCATTAAATGCCGCGGTGCCAAACCGCAGGTTATTCACATAAAGATCGGCAATCATATACTTCATCACGCCACCCAGCGCAATCAACGCGGGGATGTAAAGCAGTGCAACCACAATTAGCGGGGTCGCATTGCTGATAAAGGAAGAAAAACTGCCGACAGTGGTCATTAACAGCACCAGCACCGCTACCATTAATAACGGAACCGCCAAAAACGTCCAATAGCCACGTTTTACGCTGTCCAAATAGTTAAAACGCACGCCGCGATAACTGGTCATAATGGCGTTATAGCGCCAGTTCCGAATAATCAGCATCGGCAGCAGCGCGGTAAACACCAGCAATACCGCCAACCCGACCAAAGGTGCAAACAACAGCAAAATATACAGCAGTGCCAGCGCACCACGCGCACCATATTCTCCAACCCGTCACGCATACGCTGCGCGGCACCAAACAGCTGCGCGATCTCATTTTTGCCCTGCATTTCAAAACGAGCGCGCAGATCGCCTTGTGCAATGCGATCGAATACGCCAATGGCCTGATTCAATGGTTTGACGACCAGCTGCGTCATCACCAGCCAGGAGAGCAGCGCCAATACCAGCACCAGCGTAATCGCTACCGTCAGCATAATCTCCATGCGGTTAATGCTGGCGTTGGAGGCGATGTAGGCATCGTCGATGTTCTGACGCTTAAACTGCACCAGTTTCTTGGAAGCGGCATCAAAATCGGCATAGAGTGTGGTGGATTTACACGCGCGCTGGCGATATTCATCCAGATTTCCCGCTTCCAGCGCGGCAAGCGCCGGGGTGATAAAGGTGGTCATCAAGGTTTCACGCTTGCTGGCCATCTCGGCGAAAATCGCTTTCTCTTGCTCCGCCTGCGGATAGGTCAAATACTCCTGCCATTTTTCATTGGCACCGTCGATTTTCCCTTTGGCGCGTTTTAATGCCACCGTTGCCGCATCCTGCGAACCGTTGCTCATCAGCGATTCATACAAGCGCAGATCGAGACGCGCGCGCAGCAGTAATTCCGAACTTTCATTCAATGCGACCAGGCCGGGCAACACCTCTTTATCCACTCTGGCGAAGGAGTGATTCCCTGATTGGGCAGCAAACAGCCCCAGCATTCCGACAAACAGCAACAGCGCTGTCAACGATAAGACCATGATGCTGAGCGTCGTGCGGATCTTTATCTTACGAAACATACATCGTCCCTAGTGATTGGTCATCAAGAGCAAGCCAGACAGACGCTTCATCGTGGAGGCGCCTGCTCGGAAGAAAAACCGCAGTTATTTATGGGAAGAGACTTTCGCCAGGAATTCACCCAGCGCAGTGCGATAGAAACGGGCGGACATCATGGTTCCGTGGCCACTGGTTTCCGCACTAGCCGGAATCAAGAACAGTGATGCCTGTTTGACCTTCTTCAACGCCGGTTCCAGCGATCCAATTTCCACCGGATTACGTTCATCATGCAGAGTTAATCACCAGCATTGGTGCCTTGATGCGTTCCAAACCGGGCATCGCGTTGTAATCCGCAGAGGAATTCCAGATATAGATGAAGTCATTGGCATCACTGGTCACAGGAGCCGCCAATCGCGCATCCACCATCTTATCCGCCAGCTCACGCGTTGGTGCTTTACTCTGGTAAGCGAGGGTGCCGCCCGTTGTGGCGATACTGAACATGATATTGGCGGTCTGCAATGCCGGTGGCTGAGTCTGATAATCACCGTTTTTCCAGGCCGGATCGCGTTTGATGGATTCGATCAACATGCGGCGCAGCATCCAGTTACGACCTGACAGCGCATTCGGTTGTGATGCCATCGGCACCAGCGCATCCATCATGTCCGGGTATTTTTGCCCCCACAGCCAGGTGTGCATTCCCCCCATGGAGTAGCCCATAACCAGACGCAATTGTTTGATACAAAACGCTTCCTTCACCAGTCGATATTGTGCCAGCACCATATCATCGTAGTTATATTGCGGAAATTGCGTGCGCAAACCGTCAGAAGGTTTGGAGGATTTTCCCGATCCGATACTTTCGGGAATGATAATAAAGTGTTTCGTCACATCCAGCGGTTGGCCCGGCCCAAACAGCTTGCCGCCAAATCCGTTCGCCAGCAGTGCGCTCACCGGCTGGTTGGTGCCGTGCAGCAACAGCACCGCAGGCTTACTGCGGTCACCCAACGTGTAATAGTGCAGACGGAGGTCGCTACGCGTTTCACCGGTATGAAAACGGAACTCGGCAGGCCGCCAGTCGCCTTCCTGAGGCTGCAAGGGTTGTGCGTAAGCGAGAGGAGATAAAAACAGTAAAAACAGGCTAATCCAGCCTGACAACATGCGATGGGCCATACTACTCGTCATCCATAAGGGTAAATGGATTTCAATAATAATGTGTCCCAGGTCACATCCCAATATAGATTGCAGACTAACCATTAAATAACAAAAACATATTGTCATAAGGTAAATTTCTGGCGCATCCTACATAATCAGCTAATAATCATCACGTTATGATTAAATAACGTGCAAAACGGCCATATCCGTACGATAACTGTACCTAATCCATTAGACAAGAAAAAATGAGCGGACAAAAAATCAACATAAGGGATTGAATCGTGGTGAGGCTGCGCGTGGCCAACGCCTGTTAATCCGGTATTGCACAAAAACCCCGTTCAATGCTATTACAGCGTAAGAAAATGTAATTAGCCCCTATCAGTAAGAGTAAGCACCATGACTATCGCCCTTTCCCTTTCTTTGCGGATGCGCCCCATTACCGCACAGGACAATGCTGCCATTGCGGCAGTGATCCGTCGTGTGTCTGCGGAATTTGGCCTGACGGCAGATAAGGGATATACCGTTTCTGACCCCAACCTGGATAACCTGTTTCAGTTGTATAATCAGCCGAATAGCGCTTATTGGGTCATTGAATACGACGGCGAAGTGGTCGGCGGAGGCGGTATCGCTCCCTTACAGGAGGGGGAAGCGGACGTGTGTGAACTGCAAAAGATGTACTTTTTGCCAGTCTTGCGTGGTAAAGGGTTGGCGCGCCAACTGGCGCTGCAAGCGCTCGATTTCGCCCGCCAGAAAGGATTCCGGCGCTGCTATCTGGAAACCACCAGCACATTGGCGCAGGCGATTGCGCTGTATCGCAAACTGGGGTTTGAACACATTCCGCACGCGATGGGCAACACTGGCCACGGAGACTGTGAAGTCACCATGCTCAAGCAACTCTAAAACAGCATGCCGAAGGTCACTTCGGCATGCCCGTGATGCCCTGAGGCATTAATGACGTTTGCCGTCATCGTCCTCATCATAAAAATCGTCGTCTTCACCTTCTTCGCCGTCTTCACCATCTGGATCTTCGAAGTAGGTGCCCCACCCGTCGTAATTGACGTTGTGACGTGCAGCCAGTTCGATTAACTGCTCGACCTGCTCATCAATCAGTTCAGCATTGAGTGCTACTTCGCTGATGGCATCGCAACACATCAGCAGTTTGCCCTCTTCCACTTCCAACTCTTCCGCATCCGTCACTTCATAGCCCATTTTAAAGGCATCAACAGCGACCTTTTCCAACGCGTCGAAGTTTTCCGCCGAAAAGTGGTGTTCGATAGTGTACGGTGCGTCCGGATCGCTACCATCATCCAGCAGTTCTTCGATGATCAGGCGCGTTTCTTCCCGTTGTTCGTCCAGTAAATCGCGGTTTGCCATGTGTCTGTCCCTCGTTAATCTCTACGTTATTTCCGTATTCTCCCACACCCCCGATGCCCTCTCCACCATAAAGTTTGATGTCACCCCTTGAAATTGAATAATTACACATATAAAGTGAATTTTAATTCAACCAATAGCGTTGAGCCACATGGAGATAACTACAATGAACTCGTTTCACCAGCGTCATTTCTTAAGATTAATGGATTTTTCCCCGGCTGAGATCGGCGCACTGTTAACCTTATCTGCCCAACTGAAAGTCGACAAAAAGAACTGCACAGAAAAACGCTACCTGCAAAATAAAAATATCGCACTCATCTTCGAAAAAGATTCGACCCGCACTCGTTGCTCTTTCGAAGTTGCTGCATACGATCAGGGAGAACGCGTCACATATCTCGGCCCGAGCGGCAGCCAGATCGGCCATAAAGAGTCGATGAAGGATACCGCCCGCGTACTGGGCAGAATTTATGATGGCATCCAATACCGTGGTTACGGTCAGGCACTGGTGGAAACGCTGGCGGAGTACGCCGGTGTACCGGTATGGAATGGGCTGACCAACGAATTCCACCCCACACAGCTGCTGGCGGATTTACTGACCATGCAGGAGCATCTGCCTGAGCGCGCTTTCAACGACATGACGCTGGTCTACGCAGGCGATGCGTGCAACAACATGGGTAATACCATGCTGGAAGCCGCTGCGTTGACCGGTTTGGATCTGCGTCTGGTCGCCCCCAAAGCCTGCTGGCCCGATGCCAACCTGGTGGCCGAATGCCGTACTGCTGCCGAGCTGACTGGCGAAAAAATCACGCTGACAGAAGATATCGCCGCAGGCGTGGCCGGTGCGGATTTCATCTACACCGATGTATGGGTTTCCATGGGAGAGGCCAAAGAGGTGTGGCAGGAGCGGATTGCGCTGCTAAAACCCTATCAGGTCAATATGGCGATGCTCGCCGCCACCGGTAACCCGCAGGTGAAATTCTTGCACTGCCTGCCCGCGTTCCATGACGATCAAACCACCATCGGCAAGCAGATGGCCGAGCAGTATGGTTTGCACGGCGGCATGGAAGTGACCGACGAGGTGTTTGAATCGGCGCACAGCATTGTGTTCGATCAGGCAGAAAACCGCATGCACACCATCAAAGCAGTGATGGTCGCCACGCTCGGCCAAGAGTAAAGGTCGCGCTGCGCGCCATGCTCAGCGCCTGGCAACGGACTCTCGGATAACCAAGCGTCCTTGATGGTGGCAAGGCGGTGTCGGCATGGCATCTCCTTGTGACGCAGCTACCAAACGACCAATGGCATCCTGAATCATGGCAGCAATCGGCACATGCACCGTGGTTAAGGCGGGAGAAAAGTAGCGCCCAATCAGCATGTCATCGAACCCCGCCAACGACATATCTTGCGGCACCCTCTTTCCGGCATCGAGAAACACCTTCGCTGCACCAATCGCCATATCGTCATTGGCCGCTAGCACACAGGTGACGTCCACATTGCGCGCCAGCAGCGTTTGGACGGCGCGATAGCCGCTCTCAGGCGTCCAGTCCCCCTCCAGACGTAGCGCCTCATCATGTGCGATACCCGCCGCTTTCAGCGTATCAAGGAATCCGGCAAGCCGCTGTTCACCAGACGGGGAGCCGGGCAGCCCGGCAATAAAAGCGATGCGCGTATGCCCCTGATCGAGCAGATATTGCGTCATCAGTTGGCTGCTGTGGTAGTGCTCGATATAGACCGCGTGATTCTGGTGATGGGGTAGCTTACGGTTAATCACGATGATCGGCGTCTCGTGCTGCTCGATCAGCGTTTCCAACTCCTCTGCCGATAAGAATTTGGGATACACAATAATGGCTTCGCAACGCAGTGCCAGCAGCATACCGATGGCATTGCGCTCATCCTGCGCACTGTTTTTGCCATCCGCCAGAATCAACTGGCGCTAATGCTTTTCACTGCATGACGCTGCCTGATAGGTCATTTCCGAAAAAAACGGTGCCTGATACAGAGAGTTGGTGATCACCAAACCAATCGAGTTGGTTTTGCGGGTGGCTAACTGGCGGGCAAGCAGGTTTGGACTGAATCCGGTTTCCTCGATGGCGCGAAACACGCGCTGCCGCATATCTTCACGTACCACGTTTTTGCCGTTAAGTACGCGAGATACCGTCGCTTTAGAGACGCCCGCCTTTTTCGCCACATCCTGTATCGTAACCATGTTAACTCCTTCCTTAGGGCGCGCGCAGTCACGGCGAGGCCATCATCAACTGTCAGCGAGGAGGCAGCACAACCGCGCTCCCCATCATTACGCGATAAGCACAAACCGCTGCATCGCTGAACGGGACGATATTAATATCTGTATAGGTGATTATGGATGAATGTATGAAGGAGGATCAATTATCCCGATGGCGCGCCGTGCGCGGCACCGAACGTCTTCGGCGTCGCGCGCGGTAGCAAGATTACAGCACCAGTGAAGCGTCGATCTTCACGACGGCTTTGCGCACGCGTGCAGGTTCACCCACGGCACACAGCGGCTTGTGCACTTCGCCCGGGAAGAAGACAACAAAATCACCCAGTTGCATGACAAAGGTTTTTTCCTGCTCACCGGCAGACAAAAATGCGATGTCTTTATCCGCCAACCAGTCCGTGTCAGGCGTACCCGCAGGCAGGTTGCTGAAGGTCACACCTTCAACGCCGTTGAGCACAATCTGAATATCCAGATATTTGGCATGGTATTCGGCGCGACGTTGTTCAAACGCTTCAGTGCTGTCATTGGAAACCAGCACAAACACGTTGTTGCCATCGACATCGTGCTTGCCCAGCGGAGTATCGACCGTAATGTTGGCTTTTACGTACTCGATCGCTTCGCGCAGTTTGGCAGGCAGATAAGGAACCAATTCAAGCTGGTGGATATTCCCGGTGATCATAGTAAGTCCTCTCGTGAAAAGTAACACGTCGTTTTAGCGAACTTTATACTCCGCCATAGGCATTCCCGCTAGTCTACAGTGGCAAAAGTGCTACCTATCCCCTTTATTTTCATTGGTCGAACGCGTAAGGTTTCCTCTAAGCAACCGATTGCTAACACCTAAAAATACGATTATTGCGCGGCTTTGTTGAATAAATCAGAACTTGTAACGACTGTGGCCCATCGGGTCGATTGTTACGTGATGCGAATACTGTTCGGCATTCCTAAAAGCGTGATCCGGTTAAGCGCTTTGACCATCGCCATGGCTTCACCCACCTGAGCATCGTAGTCACGCAGACTTAGATGACCACCCAGAAGCGTTTTGAACCGGAACATGGCCGTTTCAGCCACTGAG
>NZ_JBPETA010000054.1:0-17642 GCF_051710365.1 Symbiopectobacterium sp.
GTTCAGTATTGGTGACAGACCACCACAAGTATCCAACCTCAATTCTGTTCACAAGACCATCGTTGATGTTCTCGGCGAGCGATACCGTCGAATTTATTCTTAAAGTAGGTGCGGAATGACGGATATAAAAATATTTTTTATGATTAAATGACCTTAATATGATGAAATAACCGCCTGCTTTTCATCGCATTGCAAATGTTGCAGCGTCATGAAAAAGTAAAGCAACGGTAGATAATTTATTCGTGCCTGATGCACATGCTCAATAACATGGGATGACATATGAAATTGCAACAGCTTCGTTATATCGTTGAAGTTGTTAATCATAACCTGAATGTTTCCTCAACGGCTGAGGGTCTGTACACCTCGCAGCCGGGGATCAGTAAACAGGTGAGAATGCTGGAAGATGAGCTGGGAATTCAAATTTTTGCGCGCAGCGGTAAACACCTGACTCAGGTAACGCCCGCAGGTCAGGAAGTGGTGCGTATTGCCCGGGAAGTGCTCTCCAAGGTGGATGTCATCAAGGCCGTAGCAGGAGAACACACCTATCCTGATAAAGGTTCGCTCTATGTGGCCACCACGCATACGCAGGCGCGCTACGCACTGCCGGATGTCATCAAAGGATTTATTGAGCGTTATCCTCGCGTTTCACTGCATATGCATCAGGGATCGCCAACGCAGATAGCCGAAGCGGTCGCGAAAGGGACGGCAGATTTTGCCATCGCCACTGAGGCGCTGCATCTGTATGACGATTTGATCATGCTGCCGTGCGACCACTGGAATCGCGCGGTGGTGGTTAAACCCGATCATCCGTTGGCAACGAAGAAAGATATCACCATTGAAGAACTGGCAGCATATCCGATTGTTACCTACACCTTCGGTTTTACTGGCCGTTCGGAGCTGGATACTGCATTCAACCGCGCTGGGTTGACGCCGCGCATCGTGTTCACCGCCACGGATGCTGATGTGATCAAAAAATACGTGCGTCTGGGGTTAGGCGTTGGTGTTATCGCCAACATGGCCGTCGATCCGCACACGGAGACGGATCTGGTGACCATTAACGCTAATAGCATTTTTAGCTACAGCACCACCAAGATCGGGTTCCGGCGCAGTACCTTCCTGCGCAGCTACATGTATGATTTTATTCAGCGCTTTGCGCCGCACCTCATGCGTGATGTGGTGGATTCTGCCATTGCTTTGCGATCAAATGAGGAAATTGAAGCTATGTTTAAGGATATAACGCTGCCAGTGAAATAGCGTCGATTATTCATCAAAGAGGTGCATGGCATGATCAAGCTTGTGCCATCAGTAGTGGTGGCCTGTGCGCTAATAGTGATATCGGGCATCGTGCTGCATATCGTTTTCGCTGGGCGATGCCCGTCTTGAAGGCACGCTATTGCTGCCTGATAACAAACACAATCCGCCCGTGGTGTTGCTAGTGCACGGCGACGGTGCCCAGGAACGCTGGTCTGACGGCGGCTACCTTCCGCTGGTAAATGCACTTGTTGCCCAGGGCATTGGCGTATTTTCCTGGGATAAGCCCGGCGTAGCGGCCAGCACCGGTGATTGGCTGGCACAAACGCTACGCGATCGTGCGGATGAAGCTGTTGCCGCACTGCATGCATTGCGTGCACGGCCAGAATTGAAAGAGAGTCGTCTGGGATTTCTCGGTTTTTCTCAAGCGGGATGGGTGGTACCTAATGCCAGTCAGCGTTCAACGGCAGATTTTATCGTGTTGATTGGCCCTGCAATAAACTGGCGCGAGCAAGGCTTCTACTACATGCAGCAGCGTTTAGCCGTAGAAGGGGCAGAGCCGTCGGAGATTACCGCTGCCATCGCGAGAGAACGTGTAGCCTATTCACAACGCTTTACGCCCCAAACGGTGATGCAACCCTGCTCGTCACGTTGCACTCGAGACGATTTTGAGCGACGTAATGAGTTGTCGGATGCACGTCAGGACATTGTCGCACAGCACGTGCCGGTGATGGTGCTGATGGGGGCTCAGGATCTAAATGTTTCCTCGAAGGAAACATTAACGGTGTGGAGTCGGTTACTGCCGGTGGCAACTTCACGCTGCTTGCGCGAAGTCAAAAATGCCACCCACGGGTTACTGCGCGCCAAATGGTTTAATTATCAACTGAACGACCAATGGCCGCACTGGACACAGTGGGGATTTTTAGCCGCAGGACAGTCTGCTTACGCGCCCGGTGCCCTGGACGCGATATCAGAATGGATCTTGGCAAGACGTTGCTGAATGCGTTGAGTCGCCTCAGGCGTATACCTTGTCACCGAACTCGCACAAATCTTCAATCAGGCAGGAGCCGCAGCGCGGTTTACGGGCGATGCAGGTGTAACGTCCGTGCAGAATCAGCCAGTGGTGGCAGTCGATTTTGAATTCTGCTGGCACCACCTTTAATAGCTTTTCTTCTACCGCATCCACGTTTTTTCCCGGCGCGAATCCGGTGCGGTTGCACACGCGGAAAATATGCGTGTCAACGGCGATGGTGGGCCAACCAAAGGCGGTGTTTAACACCACGTTGGCGGTTTTACGACCGACACCGGGCAGTGCTTCCAGCGCTTCGCGATTTTCCGGCACCTGACCCTGATGCTTGTCTAACAGAATACGGCAGGTCTTGATGATGTTTTCAGCCTTGCTGTTAAACAGGCCAATGGTGCGGATATAGGTTTTTACACCGTCAACCCCAAGTGCCAACAAGGCTTCTGGCGTGTTGGCGATCGGATAGAGTTTTGCCGTGGCTTTATTCACGCTGACATCTGTGGCCTGTGCTGAAAGCAGTACGGCTATCAACAGCTCGAACGGTGTCTCAAAGTGTAATTCTGTGGTCGGATGCGGATTCGCATCGCGCAGACGACGCAAGATTTCGCCGCGTTTTTCCTTGTTCATCGTCTTATCCTTGTGCTTATGGTGCCGTTCCGGTCAGCGTGTCAACTGCTGTAACGTTCTGTTTTTCCTGGCTGACGGCGCGGCGGCGTTTCATTTTTTCGTCAATCAGGTATTTGGCGGCAAGCAACAGCGCCAAACCGATAAACGCGCCAGGCGGCAGCATTGCCAGCAAGAAAGGGGTATCAACGTGGATCACTTCGATGCGCAGCGCTTTGGCCCAATTGCCAAGCAGTAAATCCGCACCGTCAAACAGCGTGCCATTACCCAGTAATTCACGCAGGGAACCCAATACGAACATGGTACATGTCGCTCCCATGCCCATGGCGAAACCATCCAGTGCCGAAAGGGCGACAGGGTTTTGCGCGGCGTAGGCTTCCGCACGGCCGATCACCAAACAGTTAGTGACGATCAGTGGAATAAAAATGCCCAGCGACTGGTATAAGCCGTAGGCATAGGCGTTAATCAGCATTTCCACCGAACTGACCACGGCTGCGATAATCATCACATAAATAGGAATGCGGATTTCAGACGGAACCCAACGGCGCATGGCGGAAATCGCTGCATTGGTACAGGTCAGTACCAGCGTGGTGGCTAACCCTAAGCCCAAGGCGTTGGTGGCAGTGGAGGTGACGGCCAGAAGCGGACACATACCTAACAGTTGCACCAGCGCCGAGTTGTTGTTCCAAAGCCCCTGGGCCAGAAGGTGTTTCACTTCACTCATGTTACTCTGCTCCACAATTCGGCAATGTCGCCAGGCGCGCCGGGAGGGTCTGCATAAAAAGCGCAGTCCGTTTGCTGGCGTTTACCACGGCGCGGGGCGTGATGGTGGCACCGGTGAACTGATCGTATTCACCGCCATCCTTTTTGACGGCCCACTGGCGATCGTCGGCACCTTGCACGGTGCGTCCTGTAAAGCGGGTTATCCAGTCAGACACCCGCAGGTCAATTTTGTCGCCTAGTCCTGGCGTTTCATGGTGCTCAGTCACCCGAACTCCGAGTACCTTACCATGGAAATCCGCCCCTATCAGCAGATGAATGGCACCGGAATAACCGTCTGGTGCGCTGGATTCAATGGCTGCCGCCACCGGGGTATCACCTTTGCGTGCAAGGTAGAGATGTCGCGCGGATGTCGTGCCCAGCGCCTCATCGGTGACAAGGTAACATTCTTGCAGAATGTTGTTGTTGTAAATATCCGGCGGAATCACCTGATCCAGCAACGCCTTTTGTTGCAACTGCGCTTGATGGGCAATAGTAGGTTTGGTCAGGGTATTGACCACTGCCGTCAAGCCAGTGGTCAAGGCGGCAAACAGCGCCAGCGTGGTCGCGTGACGTCGCATCGTACTGATCATGCTATTTCCTTATCGACGATGGCCATAGGCGCGTGGCTGGGTAAAGTAATCGATGAGCGGCACGGTAATATTCGCCAGCAATACCGCAAACGCGATGCCATCAGGGTATCCACCGTAGGTACGGATCAGCCACACCAGCAGACCAATCAGCGCGCCAAACAACAAGCGCCCTTTGTTGGTGGTGGAGGCCGTCACGGGATCGGTGGCGATGAAAAAAGCACCGAGCATGGTAGCACCAGAGAGCAGGTGCAGTAGCGGGGGCGCGGCTTTTTCCGGCATCAATACCCAACCGAGCGCGGCGCACAGCAGCAAAGAGAGCAGCATGCTGACGGGAATATGCCAGCGAATGGCGCGGGTCAATAATAAAAGGATGCCACCAGCAAGGTACGCCAAATTGACACATTGCCAGCCCATGCCCGCCAGACTCTCCGCAAAGATCGGGTGTTGCAACACTTGTGCCGGTGTTTCCCCGGCACGCAGGCCGGTTTTGAAGCTATCTAACGGCGTGGCCTGGGTAATGCCATCAATGTTCTGCATGAGTCCCTGAATGTGTAAACCTGCATCGGTTTGTCCGGTGAAAATCACATGCAGTGCATCAACGAAGGTGACCGGTGCCACCTGTAGCGCGGTGGGCGGTAGCCAACTAGTCATCTGGACTGGGAAGGAGATTAACAGCACTACGTAGCCAACCATGGCCGGATTAAAAGGATTGTTTCCCAATCCGCCATAAAGTTGCTTGGCGATCACGATAGCGAAAAAGGTGGCAAGCACCACCATCCACCAGGGCGCCAACGGGGGCAAGCTGACACCGAGCAGAATGGCGGTTAACAGTGCTGATTGATCCGCGAGCGTGGTGCGTACTGCTAATTTCCTAAGTGACAATGTCACAGCTTCCGCCGTAAGCGCTGTGACCGAGGCGAGGGCGATTTGTATCAATGTACCGACGCCAAAAAACAGGGTCTGAGTAGCGATACCGGGCACACAGGCGAATATAACCCACAGCATGATGCGCTGCGTGCGCTGATGGTTATGAGTAAAAGGCGAACTTGCGATCTTGAAAGCCATCTATTCCTCGTGAGTGTGGATTAACGCCTGTTCGGCTTTACGTGCTTTAACGCGGGCAATGGCAGCGGCAACGGCGGCTTTGCGTGGGTCGCTCAGATCGGAAACGGGTTCCGCTGCGGGGGCAGGCGTGGTGACAACCGCTGGGGGGATAGCCTTCGGCGCTTGCTGAGCCGCTTTTTTGGCCTTAACCCGAGCAATGGCAGCGGCAACGGCGGCTTTGCGCGGGTCGCTGAGATCGGGAGTGGGTTCCGCTTCGGGTGCAGGCGTGGTGGCAACCGCTGGGGTAACAGCTTCAGGTGCATGCTGAGCCGCTTTTTTAGCTTTAACCCGAGCAATAGCCGCAGCCACCGCAGCCTGTCTTGGATCCTCTGGCATAGCGGAAAACGGTTGGGCTTGTTCGGTATCGGCCTGCATCCGTTGCTTCTCGCGCGCCTGGGCTTTTCGCGCTTCGCGTGCAGCGATGACCGCGCTGTTATCCGGCGTTTGGTCAGGATTTATCGCAATGGCTGCAAGCGGTTCAGTGAGCGCATTTTTGCTGCGTACGCGCTCCAGCGCAGCCTGAACGGCCTGTTTATCTGTCGTAGACACCGTGGCAGCCGCTTGCTGATGACGCCGTTCACGCGCTGCTTTTTCTCGCTCCAGACGCAACTTTTTCGCATCAAAACGCGCTTTCGCCTGCTGCGCCCGCGATGCCTCAAGATCGATAGCGCGGATTTCAGCCTTTTCCTGGCGGTAGTATTGCACCAACGGAATATTGCTTGGGCAGACATAGGCACAGGCACCGCATTCAATACAGTCAAACAAATGGTGCGCGCGCGCCTTTTCATGCTCCTGCCCGCGGCTGAACCAGTAAAGTTGCTGTGGCAACAGCCCTGCCGGGCAGGCATCGGCGCACTTACTGCACCGAATGCAGGATTGCTCTTGCTCTGGAGCCTGCATTTCGCTCACTGACGGAGCAAGAATACAGTTGCTGATTTTGACAATAGGAACGTCAAGCGCGGGCAGGGTGAAGCCCATCAGCGGTCCGCCCATTATCACCATCGGGGTTTTGTTTTCGGCATGAAACCCGGCCTGCTTGAGCAAGTGGCGCACTGGCGTGCCGAGGCGTGCCCAGACATTGCCCGGTTGGCGCAGCGCTTCCCCGGTCAGGGTCACCACCCGCTCCGTCAAGGCTTCACCGTCGATCACCGCGCGTTTAATGGCATAAGCGGTACCAACGTTTTGCATCAATACGCCGATAGAGGCGGAGTGTTTGCCAAATGGCACTTCTTTGCCAGTCAAAATCTTGGTGAGCTGCTTGGCACCGCCGGAGGGGTATTTGGTGGGAATGACCCGTAACCGAATGTCTGCGCGATCGGCCAGTGCGTAGCGCAGCGCCTGAATAGCCTCTGGCTTGTTGTCTTCAATGCCAATCAAGGTACGTTCTGGTGAAAGCAAATGCATTAGGATCTCAATCCCTTGCACAACTTCACGGGCGTACTCTTGCATCAACCGGTCGTCGGCGGTGATGTAAGGTTCACATTCGGCGGCGTTGATGATCAGCGTTGCGATACCGCGCAGCCCGCCCTTGAGTTTGGCCGAGGTCGGGAAGCCTGCGCCGCCCAGACCAGAGATGCCAGCCTGATGTAAATGCGCGAGCAGGGTGTCTATCGAATGCTGCTGATAATCAGGCAAGCACTGGCGATCGCACCAGCGATCTTCCCCGTCCGGAATAATAATGATGCTTAACTCGGGCAAGGCCGAAGGGTGTGCCGTCATGTGCGGACGGATAGCGTTGATCGTGCCGGAGGTAGGGGCGTGTACGGGCAGCATACGTCCTGTGCCACGTGTTAGGGGTTGACCGCGCAGTACGCGATCGCCGACGTTCACGCAGAGTTCGCCTTCCGGTCCGAGGTGCTGTTTCAGCGGAATGATAAACTGTTCCGGCAGCGGGATGTGACGCATCGGCACGCGGCTGGATTGGGTTTTCATCTCTGGTGGATGAATGCCACCGTCGAAATCCCAAATTCTCTCTTTACGAAACAGATTTAACAGCTTAAGCATGATGTTCTACTTGGATAAGGCGAACCGGAATGGTCTCGAGATTCCATTTCCAGTTGGACGTCGTGGTGGCTACCGGGCGCAGTTCGATGCAATCTGTCGGGCAAGGGGCAACACACAGGTCACAGCCGGTACAGAGATCGCTCACCACGGTGTGCACGGCGCGGGTGGTGCCAATGATGGCATCAACCGGGCAGGCTTGAATACATTTGGTGCAGCCGATGCAGTTGCTTTCGTCGATCCAGGCCACTTTGAGTGCCGGTTGCAGATCCGCTGTGTCACCATCGAGCGGCTGCGGGTCAATATTGAGTTTCTCGGCCAGCTTCAACATCATCGCCTCACCGCCGGGACCGCATTTGTTGATGTGCTCACCGTGCAACGCTACGGCTTCAGCGTAAGGGCGGCAGCCCGGATAGCCGCATTGGCCACATTGGCTTTGCGGCAACATTGCTTCGACCTGCTCTACAATGGGGTCGGCATCAACGTGAAAACGGCGCGAGGCAAAACCAAGAATCAAGCCGGAAACCAGCGCCAGCACACTCAACGCGGCAATCGCAATCCAAATGGCATTCATTAGAATTTCACCAACCCGGTAAAACCCATAAACGCGAGCGACATCAACCCAGCGGTGACCAATGCAATCGATGAGCCGCGAAACGGCGCGGGTACATCCGACACGGCAATGCGTTCACGAATGGCGGCGAACAATACCATAACCAGTGAAAAGCCAGCGGCAGCGCTGAAGCCATACACCGTTGATTGCAGGAAATTGTGTGACAGGTTGACGTTGAGCAACGCAACGCCCAGCACGGCGCAGTTGGTGGTGATCAGCGGCAGGAAAATCCCCAGCAGGCGATAGAGTTCCGGGCTGGTTTTGCGCACTGCCATTTCGGTGAACTGCACCACGACCGCCAAAATCAAAATAAAGGCCATGGTACGCAGGTAGACGATGCCCAACGGCAGCAGCACGTACTCGTTGACCAGCCAGGAAAACATCGAGCCGAGCGTCATGACGAAGGTTGTTGCCAACCCCATGCCAATGGCGGTTTCCAATTTCTTGGACACGCCCATAAAGGGGCAGAGCCCGAGAAATTTCACCAGAACAAAATTGTTCACCAGCAGCGTGCTGACGAATAGAAGTAGATAGTCGGTCATTACCATGCCTAAAAAACAAAACCGGACCATTATCCGGCATTGTAAGGCTTTCGACAACACACCCAAAATAGGGATATTCACCAAAAGCGGATATTTACCCCGCTGTTGGCAGGGCAAACCGTTACAGTGAAAGTCTTTTGAGCAAGTAACGCAAGGCAAGAACGAACAGGCCGTATAGAAAACGACCCGTTGTCAGAGGTTAGAGCACGAAACGCCAGACGGATTTGGGAATGCAACCGAGGTCGTACAGTTTTCCACCCGTAGACAACTCGGCACGGCGGTGGTCGGCAGCGCGCGACATATTGATAATCTCCTTATTATCCGTCAGCGAATAATTTAAATGGTCGTAGAATTTTTCCAGGCTGTCCAGAGTGTTCACTTTGCGAAACTTGAGTAAGTATTCAGCAGTGGTCATGATTTTTGTTTAATAATTATGTGGGTAGGGTATTTCAGTATATGCCAGAGAAAACAGGTGTCTAGCGCAATAGGAATTATGAATGAGAGATGGAACCCGATCTTGGCAATCGGGTTCCTTGCGACCGCTTAGCGTGAAGTGAGTTTGTAGTACATATCATTCCAGCGCAGTGCGTCTTTGAATGCCGGAATGTGGGTTTCGTTATCAATCACCAGCAGTTCGATGTGATTCATTTCTGCATAATAGAGGCGCAGGTAATCCAGGTCTAACGCCTGACTGAATACCGTATGGTGCGCGCCGCCCGCCAGAATCCAGGCTTCGGCAGCCTCTTCCAGCGACGGTTGCGCCTGCCAGATAGCCCGTGCAACCGGCAGTTTGGGCAAGGGGTGTGGCTGCTCAATGGTATCCACCACGTTGACCAACATGCGGAAACGATCGTCCATGTCGATGACGCTGGCATTGAGCGCTGGGCCGGCCGGGGTGGAGAAGATGAGCCGCGCAGGATCCGCTTTGCCACCAATACCCAGGTGCTGTGCATCCAGTATCGGTTTCGCCTCTTTGGCGATGCTTGGGCACACTTCCAGCATATGGGAACCTACCACCAGATTGTTACCGGGGACGAAATGATAGGTGTAATCTTCCAGGAATGAGGTGCCGCCCGGCAAGCCTTCAGCCATCACCTTCATGATGCGCAACAGCGCTGCGGTTTTCCAATCGCCTTCGCCGCCAAAGCCGTAGCCTTTTTGCATCAGGCGCTGCACGGACAGACCGGGCAACTGCTTAAGCCCGTAAAGGTTTTCAAAATCGGTGGTGAACGCGCGATAACCGCCTTTTTCCAGAAAACGGGTGAGTCCCAGTTCAATTTGCGCGGCGTCCAGCAGATTCTGTCGGTTAGGGCAGTGGAGTTTGACGGCGTCGGTTAACTGGTAGCTGGCATCATACTCATCGATCAGCGCGTCGATATCCCCTTTGCTGACCGCATCCACTTCGCCGGTAAGATCGCCCAATCCCCAGGCGCTGACGGAATAACCGAACTGGATCTGTGCTCCCACCTTATCCCCTTCGGTTACCGCCACTTCCCGCATGTTATCGCCAAAACGCGCCACTTTAAGCTGTTTGCTTTACGCTGCGCAGCATACGCAGGCTCGGCGAGACGACACCACTGTTGATAACGTTCATACAGCGCCTGATAGCGGGCCACGCGTGTGGGATCGGGCGTCAAGGTACGCTCGATGCGGCTGGCCATGTGGTGCTGTGCGGTTGGAATATCGGGGTGTACCCCAGCGGCCACGGCGCCAAAGATAGCCGCTCCCAGTGCGCAGCACTGATCGGAGGCCACCACTTGCAATGGCCGATTCATCACAACATCGGTGCACACTTGCATGATGGTCGGGGATTTGCGGGCGATGCCGCCCAGCGCCAGCAGGTTTTCCACCGGCACCCCTTGAGATTCGAAGCATTCCATAATGGCGCGGGCACCAAAAGCGGTGGCGGCGATAAATCCGCCAAACAGCACCGGGGCATCCGTACCCAGGTTGAGATCGGTGATCACGCCTTTCAGTCGCTGATTGGCAAACGGAGTGCGTCGGCCGTTAAACCAGTCCAGCACCACGGGCAGATGATCGAGTGAAGGATTGTCCGCCCAGTGTTGGGTCAGAGATTCCAACAGGTGGGCTTGTGTGTGCGCCAACTGCGGCTGAAGTTCGGGATGTTGCTGGACTGCGAGTTGCAACGGCCAACCTAATAACCTGCCAAACCAGGCATACATATCGCCAAACGCGGACTGTCCTGCCTCCAGTCCAACAAAATCTGGCACTACGCTGCCGTCGACTTGACCGCAGATCCCGGCAACCGGCGTGGTCCCCACGCGATCCTCATCAGCGATCAGAATATCGCAGGTGGAGGTGCCGATAACTTTGACCAACGTATAGGGCTGTGCGCCCGCGCCCACGGTTCCCATGTGACAGTCAAACGCACCACCCGCCAGTACGGTGTCGGTGGGAACACCTAACCGGGCGGCCCATTCGGGAGTGATGGTGCCAACCGGTAAATCGGCGGTCCAGGTGTCGGTGAACAGCGGGTACTGTAAATGGCTGGTCAGCAATGGATCGAGTGCGTGAAGAAAATCTTTTGGCGGCACGCCGCCCCAGTCGGGGTGCCACAGCGATTTATGCCCGGCGCTGCAACGTCCACGTTTTATGTTGTTAGGCGCTTGAGTCCCCGAGAGTAGGGCCGGAACCCGGTCACACAGCTCAATCCAGGATACCGCCGCCTGATGCACGGCGCTATCGGCGCGCGAGACGTGCAAAATCTTGGCCCAGAACCATTCAGAGGAGTACACACCGCCGATGTATTTGGTGTAATCGAGGAACTGACCGCTACGACACAGCGTATTGATGGCTTCCGCTTCTTCGATGGCAGTGTGATCTTTCCACAGCACAAACATGGCGTTGGGGTTGTCGGCAAATTCCGGGCGTAGCGCCAACACCTGGCCTTGTTCGTCAATCGGGGCCGGTGTGAAAGCCCTCGATGATATTACTTTTTCATGCCACGCCGGGCAAATACACGCCTTGATGGGAGAAAATGGGGCCGGTAAATCGACGCTGCTGAAAATCCTCAGCGGTAACTATCTGCCTTCCTCTGGGGAAGTGCATATTAAAGGCCAGCCAGTCCATTTCGCCAATACCATGGACGCGCTCAACGCCGGAGTCGCGATCATCTACCAGGAATTGCATCTGGTGCCAGAAATGACTGTGGCAGAGAATATCTACCTGGGTCAATTGCCGCACAAGAAGGGCATCGTCAACAAAACCCTGTTACGTTACGAATCCAAGTTACAACTGGAACATCTCGGGCTGGATATCGATCCGGATACGCCGCTCAAATACCTCTCTATCGGGCAATGGCAGATGGTGGAAATCGCCAAAGCGCTGGCCCGAAACGCCAAGATTATCGCCTTTGATGAACCGACCAGTTCGCTGTCGGCGCGTGAAATCGAGCAGTTGTTTCGTGTGATCCGTGAGCTGCGCAGTGAAGGCCGGGTGATTCTGTACGTGTCGCACCGTATGGAAGAGATTTTTGCTCTGAGCGATGCCATCACCGTGTTTAAGGATGGCAAATATGTGCGCACGTTTGACGATACGGCGGCGGTGAATCACGAAATGCTGGTCCAGGCGATGGTCGGGAGCGATTTGGGCGATATCTACGGTTATGCCCCGCGCGAATTAGGGCCGGAGCGTTTTACGCTGCGCGAGGTAAAAGCGCCAGGCGTGAAAAGTCCGATATCACTCAGCGTCAGGCAGGGCGAAATTGTTGGCCTGTTTGGGCTGGTGGGCGCCGGACGCAGTGAATTGATGAAAGCGCTATTCGGCGGTACGCGTATCACCGGCGGTGATGTGCTGCTGGATGGCGAGCCACAGACGATTAAAACCCCTATGGATGCGATTCGTCAGGGCATTATGCTGTGCCCGAAGGATCGTAAAGCGGACGGCATTATTCCGGTGCATTCGGTACGCGATAACATAAATATCAGCGCGCGTCGCAAGAGTCTCAAAGCTGGGTTTGTCATTAATAACCAGTGGGAAGAAGAGAATGCGGAGCGTCGAATTAAGGCGTTAAACATCAAAACCCCCTCTGCGGAACAGTTGATCATGAACCTTTCTGGTGGCAATCAGCAAAAAGCAATTCTAGGCCGTTGGCTCTCCGAAGAGATGAAGGTGATCCTGCTGGATGAACCGACGCGTGGCATTGATGTATGGGCTAAGCATGAAATTTATAACGTGATTTATGCGCTGGCCAAGCAGGGGATCGCGGTGCTGTTTGCCTCAAGCGATTTGCCCGAAGTGCTGGGACTGGCTGACCGTATCATCGTGATGCGCGAGGGTGCCATTTCAGGCGAACTTTCACACGACGAGGCGAGCGAGCAGAAAGCGCTGAGCCTGGCGATGTTACGAACTCCCGAAATCAACGCTGTGGTCGCGTAAACGCGAAGGAGCACACAATTATGTCAACGGTTACGTCTGCTTCACCAGAAAAAAACAAGCGCGCCGGAGGAATGTCGCGCATATGGGATAACTACGGCATGCTGGTGGTGTTTGCCGTGCTGTTTCTTGCCTGCGCGCTGTTTGTGCCCAATTTTGCTTCCTTTATCAATATGAAAGGATTGGGGCTGGCTATTTCCATGTCCGGCATGGTGGCCTGTGGGATGTTGTTCTGTCTGGCATCGGGCGACTTTGACCTGTCCGTGGCTTCGGTCATTGCCTGCGCTGGGGTAACCACAGCAGTGGTGATTAATCTTACTGAAAGCCTGTGGATCGGCGTCGGTGCCGGTTTGCTGCTGGGTGTTGCTTCGGGTTACTTAACGGCTTTGTTATCGCACAGCTCAAAATTAACGCCTTGATCACGACGCTCGCTACCATGCAGATTGCGCGCGGTTTGGCGTATATCATTTCAGATGGTAAAGCGGTAGGGATTGTCGATGAGCGTTTCTTTACCCTGGGTTACGCCAACTGGCTGGGGCTGCCTGCGCCGATTTGGATAACGGTAGTATGCATGATTTTGTTTGGCCTGCTGCTCAATAAAACCACCTTTGGCCGTAATACCCTGGCGATTGGCGGCAATGAGGAGGCGGCGCGTCTGGCCGGTGTACCGGTGGTGCGCACCAAAATCATTATTTTTGCCTTGTCTGGGTTGGTATCGGCAGCCTCGGGGATCATTTTGGCATCGCGCATGACCAGCGGGCAGCCCATGACCTCTATCGGCTATGAACTGATCGTAATCTCTGCCTGTGTGCTGGGCGGCGTCTCCTTGAAAGGGGGTATTGGCAAGATTTCTTACGTGGTGGCGGGGGTCCTGATCCTCGGTACGGTGGAAAATGCGATGAACCTGCTCAACATCTCGCCGTTTGCTCAGTATGTGGTGCGCGGTTTGATTTTGCTCGCCGCGGTCATTTTCGACCGTTACAAACAAATGGCGAAGAAAACCGTATAGCGTATCAGCAGTTAGGTTTTTATGGGCTACTCGCCTGAGAGGATGTCGGGTAGCAGTGACAATGTCACTTATTGCACTGCTACCGGGTTCTGTTTGCACCCGATAATTCCCGGAGGGCCGATGTACCAGCGTATGACGCATGAGTCGCAATCAAACCCATTGCTTCCAGGCTATTCTTTTAACGCTTATCTGGTGGCGGGTTTAACGCCCATTCTGGCTGACGGGCCGCTTGATTTCTTTATCGACCGCCCAGATGGGATGAAAGGCTATATTATTAACCTGACCATCAAAGGCCAAGGCAGGGTATCTGACGGGGAAACCGATTTTTTCTGTAATCCGGGGGATTTACTGCTTTTCCCGCCAAAATCCAAACATTTTTACGGTCGCTCGCCGCACAGTGATTGCTGGTATCACCGCTGGGTCTATTTTCGTCCCCGCGCCTACTGGGTCGATTGGCTGGAATGGCACAGTAAACAGTGTGACATTGGCCGCCTGACGTTACCCAACAACCACCTGTTGCTGGAGTTTGATCGTCTGTTTGCCAACATTGAGCAGACCCATCGCTCGGGGCGGCGCTTTTCTGAAGAGTTAGGCATAAATTTGCTGGAACGGTTGCTGATTCGGGCCATGGAAGAGGATCCGCAAAGCCCGCAGCGGATTATGGATCCGAGCGTGATTGAGGCGTGCCAGTTTATCACCAGCAATCTCTCCGGTGAACTGCGTATTGATGAAGTGGCGCGCCACGTCTGTTTATCGCCTTCACGTCTCGCCCATCTATTCCGTGAGCAGGTGGGCGTAAACATTTTGCGCTGGCGTGAAGATCAGCGGGTTATTCGAGCCAAGTTGTTACTGCAAACCACGCAGGAATCCATTGCCAATATCGGGCGGGTGGTTAGCTATGAAGACCAGCTCTATTTTTCTCGCGTGTTTCGTAAGCGCGTTGGCGTCAGCCCAAGCGATTTCCGGCGTCGCAGCAGTGAAATAAATTATCCCGCAGCGGTAAAAGCGGAATCGGGAAATTGGGTCACGTATTCAATGTGTTGCTCCGCAATAAAAATAGTATTCATGCTCTATGTTCTCTTCATGCATTCAGGCTGGTTTTAAACACCTTTTTTGCATGCCAGACTTATGTAGCAATACACTCATTGAATACGTGACCGGATAAATAAGCGTAACCTAAAATTTTATACATGGCTTCGGCAGTATTCTTTTCTTATATTTTCACTATTGTCGGCCATTAAAGCGCATACAGGGCTGCCTTTGTTGATGCTATACTCATGCTAATGCCTTGATGACAAGGACAATACTACCGAGGGGATATTCATGAGTGATACCATTCGCGTCGGGCTGGTAGGGTATGGTTATGCCAGCAAGACGTTTCATGCGCCGTTGATCACCGCCGTGTCGGGTATGGAACTGGTTGCCGTGTCGAGTAGTGATGCGCAAAAAGTGCATGCGGATTGGGCCGACGTCACCGTGGTTGACGATCCGCAAGCGCTGTTCAGCTGTGCCGATATTGACCTGGTTGTTATTCCCACCCCGAATGAAACCCATTTCCCTTTGGCCAAACAGGCGCTGTTAGCGGGCAAACACGTGGTGGTTGATAAGCCCTTTACCGTGACGTTGTCACAAGAGAAAGAGCTGGAGCAGGTGGCGACTCACAGTGGCAAGTTACTGTCCGTGTTCCATAACCGTCGCTGGGACAGCGATTTTCTCACGCTAAAACAGTTAGTTGAAACAGATGTGTTGGGCGAAGTGGTTTATCTTGAATCGCATTTTGACCGTTTCCGCCCGGAAGTGCGCCAGCGCTGGCGCGAAGATGGCAGTGTGGGCAGCGGAATCTGGTATGACTTAGGACCACACCTGTTAGATCAAGCGTTGCAGCTATTTGGGCTGCCAGTGGCTGTCAATGTGGATCTGGCACAACTGCGTCCAGGCGGCAAAGCCACGGATTATTTCCATGCCACCTTGATTTATCCACAGCGTCGAGTGGTACTGCATGCCAGTATGCTGGTAGCCGCCGAGTCTGCACGCTTTACGCTGCACGGTACCAAAGGCAGTTTCATCAAATATTGTCTTGATCCGCAAGAAGATTGTTTGAAGGGCGGTGTACGTCCGCCGCAAACGGATTGGGGGCTGGATTCCCGTCATGGCGTGCTCACATTACATCAGGATGGGGTGATTGCCGAACAGGCGGTAACCACGTTGCCCGGTAACTATCCCGCCTATTACGCTGCGGTGCATGATGCGTTGCAAGGCAAGGGAGAAAACCCGGTGCCCGCCGCGCAGGCGATACAGGTGATGGAGTTGATTGAACTTGGCCTGCTCTCGCATCAGGAATGACGTGCGGTGATGGTTAAAAACCAATAAGACCGAAATCGAATAGTGCCTTATCATTTCATCTCCTTATGATGCAAGGTTATTTTTGATTTCGTTGGCATTTAGTTGATAAAGGCGATCGTAAAATTGTTATTTTTTTCAAAAACAGCAGGTTCCTGTAATGGCTTCATTCTCTCCCTTGTCATGGTTACAACGCCTTCGTATTGATAAATTCTTACCGGTATTGATTGTGGTGGTGCTGACGGCATCGGTTTTTCCGTGTGAAGGTAACGTGAAAACGTTCTTTGAATATCTGACCACGGCAGCTATAGCGCTGCTGTTTTTTATGCACGGCGCAAAACTCTCTCGTGAAGCCATTACCGCAGGCATGGGGCATTTGCGTTTGCATCTGGTGGTATTCGCCAGTACTTTTTTGCTCTTTCCGCTACTGGGCATGGGGATGAACGCACTGGTGCCTACCGTGTTGACACCGACGCTCTATCTTGGGTTTCTCTACCTGTGTGCACTGCCTGCCACGGTACAATCGGCGATTGCCTACACCTCAATGGCGGGGGGCAATGTAGCGGCTGCCATTTGCAGCGCGTCAGCGTCTAGCATCCTTGGCGTGTTTTTATCTCCGATTCTTGTCGGCTTGTTGATGCACACCCAGGGCGGGGAGACGGATACACTGCACGCAATTGGCTCGATTATCCTGCAACTGATGGTGCCGTTTGTGTTAGGGCATCTTTCTCGTCCACTGATTGCGGGCTGGGTCGAACGCCATCGCAAATTGATTAATATTACTGACCGGTCATCAATTCTCCTGGTGGTCTATGTAGCCTTCAGTGAAGCCGTAGTGCAGGGGATTTGGACACAAATTAACGGCTGGTCGCTGCTTGCAGTGGTCATTTGTTCGATTGTGTTATTGGCGATAGTGCTGGTGGTTAATACCTTGGCGGCGCGTAAATTGGGCTTCAACACCGCAGATGAGATCACCATCGTGTTCTGTGGTTCTAAAAAGAGTCTGGCAAACGGTATTCCTATGGCTAATGTGCTGTTTCCTGCGGCCGCTGTTGGCGCAATGGTGTTGCCGTTGATGATTTTTCATCAGATTCAATTAATGGTGTGCGCCGCGTTGGCACAGCGCTATGCCAATAAAAAGGCCAATGCACAACAGGTGAAACCGGCCTAATAGTTTAGGCTGTTTAGTATTATTCTCAGGCCGGATAATCGTCCGGCCCCAACGCTATTATTTAGTCAGAATCGTTTTTTGCATTATATCATCGGCTTTGTTGAATAAATCAGAACTTGTAACGACTGTGCCCCATCGGGTCGATTGTTACGTGATGCGAATACTGTTCGGCATTCCTAATAGCGTGATCCGGTTAAGCGCTTTGACCATCGCCAT
>NZ_JBPETA010000055.1:0-17467 GCF_051710365.1 Symbiopectobacterium sp.
TTTGAGATTTTTGGCCAGTGCATTAGCCAGAGCCTGCAACTGTTTTTCGTCCATAAAGTAACCTGCTTTTGATGTTGGATTGAACATATCAAAATCAGGCAATTACACAAATTTATGTACAGGCTCCAGAGAAAAAGGAATGCGGCACGCAATATCAACTACGCCAATAGAGGTACTTCGCGCCGCGTCGCTTTTCATGCTGCGCAGCATCAAGTAGAATGCCCCTACTCGAAGACCATACTAATGTCTGCATTACTCTTGACGGCATTTATTCAAGAATGACCCAATGACCCTGCTTGCGCTTGGCATCAACCACAAAACCGCTCCAGTATCACTCAGGGAACGTATCGCGTTTTCCCCTGATGCGCTGGGCGATGCTTTGCACAGCCTGCTTGCGCAGCCGTTGGTGCAGGGTGGGGTTGTGCTGTCTACCTGCAATCGTACTGAGCTGTATCTCAGTGTCGATGAGCGGGAGAACCAGCGCGAACAGGTGGTCGACTGGCTGTGCCAGTTCCACCACCTGAACCCTGATGAACTGAAAAACAGCCTCTATTGGCATCAGGATAATGCGGCGGTTAACCACCTGATGCGTGTTGCCAGCGGATTGGATTCGTTGGTGCTGGGCGAGCCGCAAATTCTTGGGCAGGTTAAAAAAGCCTTTGCCGAATCCCAACGCGGTCACTCACTCTCCAGCGAGCTGGAACGCTTGTTCCAGCGTTCGTTCTCAGTGGCAAAACGGGTGCGCACGGAGACGGATATCGGCGCCAGTGCGGTGTCGGTGGCGTTTGCTGCCTGTGCGTTGGCGCGGCAGATTTTTGAGTCACTGGTGGGTGTTACCGTGCTGCTGGTTGGTGCGGGAGAAACTATTGAACTGGTGGCGCGCCATTTACGCGAACATCAGGTGAAGCGCATGGTGATTGCCAATCGCACCCGCGAACGCGCGCAAGTCCTTGCCGCTGAAGTGGGCGCTGAAGTGATCACGCTGGGCGAACTGGACGACTATCTGGCTCAGGCCGATATCGTGATCAGTTCCACCGCGAGTACGCTGCCGATTATTGGAAAAGGCATGATGGAAAGGACGCTGAAAGCGCGACGTAACCAGCCAATGCTGATGGTGGACATCGCCGTGCCGCGCGATATCGAGCCGGAAGTGGGTAAGTTACCCAACGTTTATCTGTATAGCGTGGACGATTTGCATGCCATCATTCAGCACAACATGGCGCAACGTCAGGCCGCAGCGGTGCAGGCTGAATCCATCGTGCAGCAAGAATCTGCCGATTTTATGGCCTGGTTGCGTGCGCAATCTGCGGTGGAAACCATTCGAGAATACCGTTCACAGGCAGATGCGATTCGCGCGGAAATGACGGCGAAAGCGCTTACGGCCATTCAGCAAGGCAATGACGTGGAAGCGGTGCTGGACGCGTTAACCTCGCGTCTCACTAACCGCCTCATTCATGCGCCTACCGCCGCGTTGCAGCAGGCTGCCCGCGATGGCGATCTGAACCGATTACACATTTTACGCGACAGCCTCGGGCTGGACTAGCACCCCTCCATTCTTAGTTGACAGGAATTAACCGCGCGCATGAAGCCTTCTATTGTTGCCAAACTGGAAGCGTTACAAGAACGTCACGAGGAAGTACAAGCCCTGCTGGGTGAACCGAGCGTTATCTCCGATATGGAGCGCTTTCGGGCGTTATCTCGCGAATATGCCGAGTTGGCAGACATCACGCGCTGTTTTCAACGCTGGCAGCAGGTGCAAGAAGACAGTGAAACCGCAGAATTGATGCTGGACGACGCGGAAATGCGCGATATGGCGCAAGAAGAATTAAAACAGCTGAAGATTGACGGCGAAGCGCTGGAGCAGCAGCTTCAAGTGCTGTTATTACCGAAAGATCCGGACGATGAGCGCGGTTGCTTCCTTGAAGTGCGTGCAGGCACCGGCGGTGATGAAGCCGCGCTGTTTGCGGGCGATCTGTTTCGCATGTACAGCCGTTATGCTGAATCACGTCGCTGGCGAGTGGAAATCATGAGTGCCAGCGACGGTGAGCATGGCGGTTATAAAGAGGTGATCGCCAAAGTGAGTGGCGATGGTGTTTATGGTCAGTTGAAATTTGAGTCGGGCGGCCATCGCGTGCAGCGTGTGCCTGCCACAGAATCGCAGGGGCGGATTCACACCTCAGCCTGTACGGTTGCGGTAATGCCCGAGGTGCCCGAAGCGGAAACCCCTGATATCAATCCGGCGGATTTACGTATTGATACCTTCCGTTCTTCCGGTGCCGGTGGTCAGCACGTTAACACCACTGACTCAGCCATTCGTATCACCCACTTACCGACCGGGATTGTGGTCGAATGTCAGGATGAGCGTTCCCAACACAAAAACAAGGCGAAGGCCATGTCGGTGCTGGTTGCGAGAATCCGCGCAGCAGAAGTGCAAAAACGTCAGCAGGAAGAAGCATCGACGCGTCGTAACCTGTTGGGCAGCGGAGACCGTTCCGATCGCATCCGCACGTATAACTTCCCGCAGGGGCGCGTGACCGATCACCGCATTAACCTGACGCTTTACCGACTGGATGAAGCGATGGAAGGCAAGATGGATATGCTGATCCAGCCCGTGGTGCAAGAGTATCAGGCCGATCAGTTGGCTGCGCTGTCCGAGCAGGAATAATGGATTACCGCACCTGGGTGGCAACGGCGCTACAGCAGCTGATCCACAGTGAAAGCCCGAAGCGTGACGCGGAAATTCTGCTGGAACACGTCACGGGCAAAGGGCGCACGTTTTTGCTGGCGTTTGGCGAAACCTTGCTTGATGACGCGCAGCTTCAGCGCCTGTCGGTGCTGCTGACCCGTCGCATCAACGGCGAGCCAGTGGCTTATTTGACAGGCGAACGTGAATTTTGGTCTCTGCCACTGGCTGTCTCCCCGGTAACGCTGATTCCACATCCAGACACTGAGTGCCTGGTGGAACAGGCGTTGCAGTGCATGGCGCAGTTCAGTGCACCGACGGTGCTGGATTTGGGGACCGGAACCGGGGCGATCGCGCTGGCTTTGGCGAGCGAACGCCCGGACTGCACTGTGACCGGGGTTGACGTTCAGCCGGACGCGGTGACATTGGCACAACGCAACGCGGCGACATTGCAATTGTCCAATGTGCAATTTCAGCACGGCAATTGGTTTGAACCCGTAGCGCCCACGCGCTTTTCCGTGATTGTCAGCAACCCGCCTTATATCGATGCCGAAGATACCCACCTGCGTGAAGGGGATGTGCGCTTTGAACCGCTCAGCGCACTGGTGGCCGCCGAAGGTGGACTGGCTGATTTACGTTGGATTATTCAACAGGCTCCGCAACATTTGAAAAATACGGGCTGGTTGCTGTTAGAGCACGGTTGGCAGCAAGGTGAACCAGTGAGACAGTTGCTGCAACAGCGCGGTTTTGATCAGATTGCCACCTGCCGCGATTATGGTGGTAACGAGCGCGTGACTTTGGGGCAGTGGCCGGCGGCAGAGGGAGATGCCTGATGTCGTACCACGCCGTTGTTCTCACGGTGCACGTGCTTACCGCTGTTGTAACGCTTAGCCTGTTTGTGGCGCGTTTTTATTGGCTGTGCCGCCACTCTCCCGCGTTGCAACAGCGCTGGGTCAGGGTAGTGCCGCACATTAACGATACGCTACTGTTAGCGAGCGGTATTGCACTGATCGTTATCAATCGCTTTTATCCTTTTCTCTGCGCAAGAAAGCTGGCTGACGGCGAAGCTGTTTGGCGTTATCATTTACATTTTACTGGGACACATCGCGCTGGGTCGACGCCAACGCAGCCTGAGTCTGCGTTGGGTGGCGTTTATCCTTGCCTTGGTGTGTTTCTTTCTGATTGCACAGGCAGCAATCACTAAACTCGCATTTCTGATGGAATAACTATGAGTTCTATTGCGGATTTTGAATTCAATCAGTCGCCGTTAAGTGAAGGGGTTATTTTAGTTTCACAGAGAGTGCGAAGTGACTTCTCCGCCCTGAATGTACGCAAGAAACTGCAACAGTTGGTTGATGAAGCGCGTAAAGCCATTCCCCGTGATCTGGATCAGGATCAACAACTGGATATGTTGTTGACGCTTTTTTACCACACTTGGGGATTTGGCGGTGCCAGTGGCGTTTACCGTTTATCCGATGCGCTGTGGTTAGATAAGGTGCTTGAATCCCGTCAGGGAATGCCGGTATCGCTGGGAATTGTGTTCCTGCATATCGCTCACGCCTTGGATCTCCCCATGATGCCGGTGATTTTCCCGACACAGTTGATCCTGCGCGCGGACTGGATGGATAACGAGATGTGGCTCATCAATCCGCTCAATGGCGATACTCTGAGCGAGCATGTGCTGGATGTGTGGCTTAAAGGTAACATTGGCCCGTCTACGCAACTGATGGATGAAGATCTGGACGAAGCGGAAAACGTGCTGATTGTGCGCAAATTGCTTGATACGTTAAAAGTGGCGCTGATGGAAGAGAAGCAGATGGAACTTGCGCTGCGGGCCAGCGAAGCCGTGCTGCAATTTGATCCGGAAGACCCTTATGAAATTCGCGATCGCGGCTTGATCTATGCGCAATTGGACTGCGACCACATCGCTGTGTCTGATTTAAGCTACTTCGTGGAACAGTGCCCTGAAGATCCGGTCAGTGAAATGATCAAAGTGCAAATTCACTCGATAGAGCAAAAACATATTGTATTGCACTAACGCATTTTTTTAATGTTAATCACTCCGATAAGGTAACAGCATGAAGAACAAAGTGGTCAAGGTTGGTGATATTCCTGTTGCCAACAACGCGCCTTTTGTCCTGTTTGGCGGTATGAATGTGCTTGAATCGCGCGATCTCGCCATGCGTATTTGTGAACATTACGTCACCGTAACGCAAAAACTGGGCATTCCCTACGTGTTCAAGGCCTCCTTCGACAAGGCTAACCGCTCCTCCATACACTCTTATCGTGGGCCGGGTCTGGAAGAGGGCATGAAGATCTTCCAGGAACTGAAACAGACCTTCGGTGTGAAGGTGATAACGGATGTGCACGAAGCACAGCAGGCGCAGATCGTCGCCGATGTGGTGGATGTGATCCAGCTACCGGCGTTTTTGGCACGTCAAACCGATTTGGTTGAGGCAATGGCGAAAACCGGCGCGGTGATCAACGTGAAAAAACCGCAGTTTATCAGCCCAGGACAAATCGGCAATATCGTTGACAAGTTCAAGGAAGGTGGCAACGAGCAGGTTATTTTGTGCGATCGTGGCAGCAACTTTGGTTATGACAACCTGGTTGTGGATATGTTGGGTTTCAACGTCATGAAGCAGGTGTCTGGCGGCTGCCCGGTGATTTTTGACGTGACTCACGCGTTGCAATGTCGCGATCCTTTCGGTGCGGCCTCCGGTGGTCGTCGTGGTCAGGTCACTGAACTGGCACGTGCAGGCATGGCGGTTGGGTTGGCTGGGTTGTTTATTGAAGCGCATCCGGATCCGGCCAACGCGAAATGCGACGGTCCGTCTGCATTGCCGCTGAATAAGCTGGAACCGTTCTTGCAGCAAATTAAAGCGATTGATGATCTGGTCAAACAGTTCCCGGAACTGGATACCAACAACTGATTATTCGCGTTTAATTATCCGCTCTAAAAGCAGACTCCCGCCCACCATAGTCATTCCCGCGAAAGCGGGAATCTCGTGCAGAAGAAACGCATCTATTCTCACAGAGATCCCCGGCTTTCGCCGGGGATGACGAGGGGGAAAGTGACTTTTGGGATGGGAATCCGCACTTCAGCAAAAGAATTCCAACGCGGTTATTTATACAGATCCGCACTGATGGTCATATTGCTGCCTTTATTAAACCACTGCTTGGTAATGTGGTAGTACTTGGCACCTTTGTCGGCGGCACGTTTTGACGCTTCAGCCACCGCGTCAAAAATGGCCACTAAAAGAAATTCGATCGAACGGTTTTACCGCAGCAGCCTGCTCTGGTGTCAATTCCTGTGCCGCATGGGCAGAAAAAGCCGCGAGAGAGAGGGGGGTAGACGCGATAACGCGGGTCTTCAGCTTCATAAAAAATCCTTTCGCCTGACGCATGGAAGGTTGCGACATAAAACGTCATCACCAGATGACACAACGTGGTGCCGATTATGGCACGTAATCAGCGCGTTCGCCTCAGCATTTTGTTTGGCGACTGCGTATCGTCAGGGGGTAAAGCATTTGCGGCACAAAAAAGGGAATAATGCCGATTAATGATAATTTGCATGCGATAAGTGAGATTTATAAGGATTGTCAGTAATAACAACCTTGTAACAAGCGAGTTTTGTGAATTACCGCTAAATACGTTTTGGAAGATAATGATAAAAACGAGGTAGATAGCGGCGGCTTTTCTCCTGAATTCGAGCCATTCGCCGAAGTTTGCTAAGCATTTTCAGGAAAGTGATTTTATATATGGATCATCGATCACATTTTCAGTAGGTTATATGTCATTGCCTTGTGATTGTTGATAACAGAACGTTGCGCAAGCATTGCCGGGCAATCGAGTTATCAGGTGGGGTGACAATAAAAACTTCGTATAAATAAGCGATAGGGAATCAGTATGCGTATTGGTATACCAAAAGAACGGTTGGCCAATGAAGCGCGTGTCGCAGCAACGCCGAAAACGGTGGAACAGTTGCTGAAACTCGGCTTCGAGGTCTCAGTAGAACGTGACGCGGGCAAATTGGCCAGTTTCGACGATGCCGCTTATGCCGCTGCGGGCGCAGCGATTGCGGAATCGGCGGAGGTCTGGCAATCCGATATCATTTTCAAAGTTAACGCGCCGTCAGAGGATGAAACGGCGTTGTTGCGTGCAGGCAGCACGCTGGTGAGCTTTATTTGGCCTGCTCAGAATCCTGCATTGCTGGAAAAACTGGCAGAGCGTCAGATCACCGTGATGGCAATGGATTCCGTGCCGCGTATTTCTCGTGCGCAATCATTGGATGCCTTGAGCTCCATGGCCAATATCGCCGGTTACCGCGCCATTGTGGAAGCCGCCCATGAGTTTGGCCGCTTCTTCACCGGTCAGATTACCGCTGCGGGTAAAGTACCGCCAGCTAAAGTGATGGTGATCGGTGCGGGCGTTGCCGGACTGGCCGCTGTCGGTGCGGCAGGCAGCCTGGGTGCGATTGTGCGTGCGTTCGACACCCGCCCGGAGGTCAAGGAGCAGGTGCAGAGCATGGGCGCCGAATTCCTTGAGCTTGATTTTGAAGAGGAAGCGGGCAGCGGCGACGGCTATGCCAAAGTGATGTCCGAAGCCTTTATCAAAGCGGAAATGGAACTGTTCGCCGCGCAGGCGAAAGACGTCGACATTATCGTGACTACCGCCTTGATCCCCGGCAAACCGGCACCGCGCCTTATCACCAAAGAGATGGTGCTGAGCATGAAGCCGGGCAGCGTGATTGTCGATCTGGCGGCACAAACCGGTGGCAACTGTGAACTCACTGTGGCCGATCAGGTGACCGTCACTGAGAACGGTGTGAAAATTATCGGTTACACTGATTTACCGAGTCGTTTACCGACACAATCTTCACAGCTGTATGCCACTAACCTGGTTAACTTGTTGAAACTGTTGTGCAAAGAAAAAGACGGCACCATCACCGTTGATTTCGATGATGTGGTGATCCGTGGCGTTACCGTGGTGAAAGAAGGGGATGTCACCTGGCCGGCACCGCCGATTCAGGTTTCTGCCCAACCGCAACAGGCCAAGGCGGCCGCTGCTGCGCCAAAAGTAGAGGCGGCACCGGCTTCACCGTGGAAAAAATACGCTTTTATGGCTCTGGCTATTTTGTTGTTCGGCTGGCTGGCCAATGTGTCTCCGAAAGAGTTTTTATCGCATTTCACCGTATTTGCGTTGTCGTGCGTGGTGGGCTACTACGTGGTGTGGAACGTGAGTCATGCGCTGCATACGCCGCTGATGTCCGTTACCAATGCGATTTCGGGCATTATTGTGGTGGGGGCGCTGTTGCAGATCGGTCATGGTGGATGGGTGTCATTCTTCTCCTTCATTGCCGTACTGATCGCCAGCATCAATATATTCGGTGGTTTCACCGTCACCCAGCGCATGCTGAAAATGTTCCGTAAAAACTAAGGGGTAACACATGTCTGGAGGATTGGTTACAGCTGCATACATTGTTGCCGCTATTTTGTTTATTTTCAGTCTGGCAGGGCTGTCAAAACATGAAACATCACGTCAGGGGAATATCTTTGGCGTTACCGGGATGGCGATTGCGCTGATTGCCACCATTCTCGGGCCGAATGCCGGAAATGTTGGCTGGATTATTGCCGCGATGGCGATTGGTGGTGCTGTCGGTATCTACCTGGCGCGTAAAGTCGAAATGACTGAAATGCCGGAGTTGGTTGCCATTCTGCACAGCTTCGTTGGTCTGGCTGCGGTATTGGTTGGGTTTAACAGCTTCCTGGATCACGGTGAAATCACCGATCCGGTGATGGTGAATATCCATCTGACGGAAGTATTCCTCGGCATCTTTATCGGTGCGGTAACCTTTACCGGTTCCGTGGTGGCCTTCGGTAAACTGCGCGGCATTATTTCATCCAAGACACTGATGCTGCAGCATCGCCATAAGATGAACCTAGCCGCGCTGGTCGTGTCGTTCCTGCTGCTGTTGTGGTTTGTGAATACCGGCAGCGTGGCAGGACAGAGCATTGCGCTGCTGTTCATGACCGCCATTGCACTGGTGTTCGGTTGGCATCTGGTGGCGTCCATCGGTGGTGCTGACATGCCTGTGGTGGTGTCGATGCTGAACTCCTATTCCGGTTGGGCAGCGGCGGCGGCGGGCTTTATGCTCAGCAACGACCTGCTGATCGTTACCGGTGCGCTGGTCGGTTCTTCGGGTGCGATTCTCTCTTACATCATGTGTAAGGCGATGAACCGTTCGTTCTTAAGCGTCATTGCCGGCGGATTCGGTACCGATGGTTCTTCTACCGGTGCCAGCGACGAAGTGGGTGAATACCGTGAAGCTTCGGCGGAAGATGTAGCGGAACTGCTGAAAAACTCCAGTTCAGTGATCATTACGCCGGGATACGGCATGGCGGTGGCACAGGCGCAATATCCGGTGCATGACATCACAGCCAAATTGCGTGCACGTGGCATCAAAGTGCGTTTCGGTATTCACCCAGTTGCCGGGCGTTTGCCGGGCCATATGAACGTGCTGCTGGCGGAAGCCAAAGTGCCTTATGACGTAGTGCTGGAAATGGACGAGATCAATGACGATTTCTCCGATACCGATACCGTGCTGGTCATTGGTGCTAACGATACGGTGAACCTGGCGGCACAGGAAGACCCGGGCAGTCCGATTGCCGGTATGCCCGTGTTGGAAGTGTGGAAAGCACAGAACGTTATTGTGTTTAAACGTTCTATGAACACCGGTTATGCCGGGGTGCATAACCCGCTGTTCTTCAAGGAAAACACCCAAATGCTGTTTGGCGATGCCAAAGAAAGCGTGGAAGCAATCCTGAAAGCGTTGTAACAGGTTTATGACCTGAACGTGTTAATAAGGGCAGGGGAAATCCTGCCCTTTTTTATTGATTATCCGTTTACCAGCTCAAACCAAAACCACGCGGAAAAGCGACCGTACCCGTGTTGGTTTCTGCGTCGTAGTCTTTCCACACCACTACCGGCAACTTGCCCTGCGGAGAGGCGTTTCCTGTCAGCACTTTCGCCAGCGCTATCATGGATTTCCCACGCCATACACCGTTGTCACAGCCAAAATAGGCGTAACTGGCGACAGCGGCCTCAACGTCATTGGCATATAAGGGCAATGTCATAAGGCGCACGCAGTGCCAAATGTACCCGTGTTTTGGCGAGCGAACCCGCATAACGTAACCAGTCCAGGTAGCGCGCCGTATCGTTTTGCAGAGTGTTTTCCCCTGTTGCAATACCGTCTTTTTCCACCGGGGTAAAACGGGTAGAGAGGGTTCCGAGCAGAAACACATCACATTGCGCTATCCGCTGGCGAATCTCACCATCGGTTAATTGCGACTCCTTGGCGGCATCAACGTGAGGGTAGCCATATTGTGCCATCATTACTTTGATGCCGTCGGCCTGTTCCATCCAGGGCGTCAGGATAAAGTAGCGTAAGTTTTTATCGAGCAGCGGTAGCGTGGCATGTTGATTAATCACGGCGGTGATCGAACGATCGGCAATCAGGGCTTCGGTATCGTCGTTGGGTGGGGCGATCGTGGGAGCACTGGCGTTGCCCAGCAGGTGATAGCGCTGTTTCAATGTGAGGATACGCGCTACGGATTCGTTGATTTCCGCCTCACTGTAGTCACCCTGTTTCACTTTCTCAACAACGCGGGCAATCAAGGCTGACAGCGCTGCGCCCTGCTCCGGTGTTGTTATGCTGACAGGCATCAGTGCGATGTCTACGCCTGCCTTAAACACCGCATCCAGCGCGTCTTGTTGCGTAAAGTGGTCTGCGATCGCGCCCATGTCCAACGCATCGGTGATGGTGACGCCCTGATAGTGCAGTTGTTCACGCAGCAGATTGCTCTGTATTTCTCGCGACATGGTCGCCGGCACAATGATGCTTTCGCCGTTGCAGGTCGTGATATGGCTGTTATCCAGCGCGGGGTACTGAATATGAGCAGTCATGATCATATCGGGTGCAGACCCATGTTCGATGGCGTGTGCAAAGGGGGCGATATCAATGGCGAAGGCGTCGTGGCGCGAACGATCAACCCGTGGCAGAGACGTATGGGAATCGGTTGAGGTATCACCATGACCGGGAAAGTGTTTATAAGCCGTCATCACACTTTGTTGCTGCATGCCAGCAGAGATTTTTTCTGCCAGTGTCGTGACGGTTGCGACATCATCGCTAAAACTGCGCACATTAATCACTGGATTGAGCGGATTGCTGTTTACGTCGACCACCGGGGCAAAGTTGGTATTGATGTTCAACGACCGCAGATCGTGCCCCATGTGTGCGCCCTGCGCGTAGGCCAGTTGGCTATCGCCACCGCCGGTAACCGCTGCGGCCAGTGCCATGTTGCCTGAAAACGGGGCATACTCATCGCGCAGCAAACGAAATACGTTCCCGCCCTCATTGTCAGTCCCGATAAACAACCGAACGCCAGAAAGGGATTCCAGTGAGGCATACCACGAAGTCAGTGTTTTAATTTGTTCTTTTTTTCAAGTTGTTGGCAAAAAGAATGACGCCACCGATGTTGTGGACGCGCAGCAGGTTTGCGATGATGCTGTTGGGCTCGATCATATCCTGCTGTTGCCAGAGGCGAAAATCCAGCATGATTTTCTGTCCTATCTTTTCCTCCAGCGTCATGGTGTTTAGGATTTGCTGAACTTCCATGGTCGGTCTCCTGTATCAATAGCGTGTTAACTCTTCTTACCTAAGACAAGCATAAACGAGAAAACGCGTTAAACCGTTTGACAACATAAGTGAGATTACGGCACAACGTGTCAGGCGACGGTTATTAGCGCATAAAAAAACGAAATCGGCCGTCAGGTCGATTTCGTCCAGAGAAGTAGATTATAACCTTGAGGCACTAAGCGTTAGGTATCCTCACCTTTGCCATCAAGGGTAACAGGGGATACAAAATCATTGGGTTTGATGGCTAACAGGTCACATTTAAGGTGATCGATAACGTGTTCAACGGTGTTGCCGATAAAGGCCGCCGACAGCCCAGTGCGACCCAATGAGCCCAGCACCACCACGCCCGCCTGCAAGTGCTCCGCCAGATCGGGGATAACTTCTTCCGGTAGCCCTTTTTCGACATGCGTAAGGCGTTCGTCTAACGAAAATTTCTGGCGTAAGGATTTCATGGCAATCAAGTGCTGGCCACGAATAGCGTCGTTATAGACTCCGGGATCGAAATCCGGCAGTTCAATAGCAATATTGATGGGGGTAACCGGATAGGCACCGACCAGATGCACTTCGGTTTGATCGACCTGCTTGGCGAGCGCCAGCGTTTCAGACACCAGCTTGATGTTAAGCGGATCGTGATAAGGATCTTCACTGGCAAGGTTAACAGCGACCAGAGCACGGCCATTCTCGGGCCAGGGTTGGTCTTTCACCATCCACATCGGGCAGGGGCATTTACGCAGCAATTGCCAATCTAGCGGGGTAAAAATCACGGCCTCCAGCCTGTCGTGCTGGTGGGCCATTTTTAACACCAAGTCGTGCTGGTGGGAGATCACTTCCTGAATAATGGCGACATAGGGTTTATTGTGCCATACCACTTTGATATCGATAGGGATACCGGCTTCAATGTAGTAGGCACACTGTTCTGCAATCCATGCTTTCCGCTGTTCAATGACACCCTGGCGCATTTCCGTGCGTTCGTCTGGCGAGAGCAAGGTGGTCATTTCGTAAGAGAAATCATAAATCGGCAGGAACGCCTTGATACGACCGCCTAACCGCTGAACCAGGTAGACTGCGCGTCGCAGCGCAGGTTGGTCATCCTGATTCGGGTCAATAGCTACCAGTAAATTCTGATATGTTGCCATAGGTCCTCCTAACAGCTGTCATCTTACAGTCGGTAATTAAGAGTACCTCATGGGAATTGCTTTTAACAACTGGTGATGAGAGCCGGATCAATAAAATAAAAACAATGACCCGGCAATAGGTTAGGCTTTGGCGCGTGCAGTTCCGGCCAGTTCCGACAGGGCGTCGATATTCTCGATGGTGATATATTTTCCTTTCACTGCCAGAATACCGCCTTTCTGGAAGCGCCGAGCAAACGGCTGATGGTTTCCACGGTAAGCCCTAAGTAGTTACCGATATCACCGCGCGTCATGGTCAGTCGGAACTCGCGCGGCGAGAAACCGCGCTGGGCGAAACGGCGCGACAGGTTGTAGATAAACGCGGCCAGACGCTCTTCGGCGTTCTTTTTCGACAGCAGCAGTATCATGTCTTGATCGCTACGAATTTCGCCGCTCATCAAACGCATCATCTGCTGGCGCAAATTCGGCATTTTGCCAGAAAGGTCGTCCAGCGTCTCGAAGGGGATTTCACACACCATAGAGGTTTCCAATGCCTGCGCAAAGCTGGGATGCTGGGCGCTACCAATGGCATCGAAACCGACCAGATCACCCGCCAAATGGAAACCGGTAATCTGTTCGTCACCCTGTTCGGTGATGGTGTAACTTTTAATGGTTCCGGAGCGGATCGCATAGAGTGATTTCAGTTCATCACCGGCTTTGAACAGTGCTTGTCCCTTTTAGATCGGCTTCTTCCTTTCAATGATATTATCGAGCTGATCGAGCTCGTGTTCATTTAATGTAAAAGGAATGCACAGCTAGCTGATGCTGCAATCCTGGCAATGGATTGCACAACCACCAGACTGAATGCGCCGAATAATTCGCTTTTCCGGGATCATAGACTTTGCTCAGTCGATAATTGATATCGGTCAATTTTAACAGCTTTTATCGGTGATGGTAAGTGTCGTCATTCGTATATCAAACGAATAAATAGGGGACATAGCGTGCCATTAAAAGAAAAACGATAGCCGTCACACCTTTTTACGCATTATTCAATGAATGTGCGATATATCATAAATTACATAACGATAGCGCACCCTGACGTGCAATCGCCCCTTCATGTGCCAGTAGCCATGCTTTACGTTGCACACCGCCTGCATAGCCGGTCAATGCGCCGTTGGCACCAATAACGCAGTGGCAAGGAACGACGATACTGACAGGGTTGCTGCCGTTCGCCATGCCGACCGCGCGGGATGCCGTGGGCGAGCCGAGGCGGGCAGCCAACTCACCGTAGGTAATGGTGGTGCCACAGGGAATTTTCCGCAGTTCCTGCCATACCCGCTGTTGAAACGCTGTGCCGAGACTGGCGACAGCTAGCGTATCGATAGCCTGCAAGTCCCCGGCAAAATAGCGCGCCAGTGCCTGTGTTAATCCGCCCGGATTGACCGCTTCTGTTAACTCGAAAGGATCATTTTTATAACGCCGAGCCAGCAGGTGATATAATCCCTCTTCATATTCTTTCCACTCCACGGCGCGTAACCGCTGTTGTTCATCGGCGATAATCAATAAATCCCCGAGCGGTGTGGATAATGTATCCAGTAAAAAGCATTGTGGCATGATTCAGGTCCCTTAACGCACATGTCCATTTATTGCCGCCATTATTGCCGACACACTGGACGAATGAAAATAAATTGAGATCGTCATCACGCAAAACAGCGTAAAGAGTGAATAACGTCACGTTTTAATGCCATAAAAATGTGATGCAAGTCACCTATGAACCGTGGCATTTGCGATAACTCTCACAACTCGGTGACATATTCTCTTCTCGCTGAATTTCCCTTTCAAAACAGCGTTTCACCTGATCGGTGCAACGCTTATGCTGACACCCATTCACTGCAACTGTCATTCAATCGGATGCGGGGTGGCGGCAAGATTCGGCGAGTTGATGCAAACGCTCAGGTGCCATCAGCATGGGCAAAAAGTGTGGATAGTCGTACTGATGCTGTGCCAGCCAGTGATGCAATTTTTCAGCAAATGCCTGGGCGTCATTGCAGTGTTGTTCTCGCGCGGCGACGGTACCACCGTAGCTTAGGGTAAAGAGCGCATCGGCAACCAGTTGTTTAGCATGGTCGCACAGTTCGGTATACCACCAGGCGCAATCCCAACTGGCGGCCAGCCGCGCGGAGAGCGGCTCAGGCAACAGTCGGGCATGGTGAATTTCACGCGCGGATTGACGCAGGTGATGGGCAAAGAAATGAGATTGCTGGCGTTCAAGGGTTACCAGCTCATGTTGATGGCTTCCCAACCCACGATCGTCCGTTGGGAATAGCGGTTGAAAAGCGTGAGTCCAGTTGGCGCTTCAGGTTTCTGCATGTAATAACGGAATGGCCTGTTCCAGGGTGTGGGGTAATTGACTATGGCGGTGCAACAAGCGTCCAAGGAAATATGGTGTCTTACACATCCAGTCATAGCTGTTGAAAAACAGCGATTGCACGCTATCAAGTCGTTTGCCTGCGGCATTGCTGGCAACGGCGGTAGCATTGACGGCATGGTTGTCCTGCAACCAACGTTGAAACAGGGCGGCGGCATGAAGTTCACCCCGCTCGGAGTGGTTGATCAACTGGGCCAGTCCATACAGGTTGATTTCATTGATCGATTCCAGCAGAGAACTGTTGCTGATCCACTCCCAGCTAATGCGGGCGCTGATGGCTTCCAGCTCATCCCCCGCCACGGCATGCGCCCAGCTCAAGCGCCCCTGAATTTCGTCCACCAGCATGCAGGGCAACAGCGTCCAGCCGTAGTCGATGCCCCACAGATCAAATTCGATCCATTTTTTATTGCCGGGAAAAGACGTCAATTCTGGGTTATTGGCAAATCCAGGGCGGTAATCCATCGCCGTGGCCTTCATCGAGACGCGCACATCGTCCGGCAGGCTGCTCAGGGTGTTGTGCAACTGGCGACGCGGCCAACTGTCATCAAGGTAATCACGCAGCACCAGTTTTTTTCCGTGCAGCTGCAAAATGCGGTGCAGCACTTTCATGCTCTGTTTCCACTGTTCGGGATGAAACGTCGGGGTTTGCAGGCTCAAAATCAGTCCGCTGATGTCCGGCAGGGCCGCCAGCATCTCGTCCACGGTTTCACTGTAAAAACGCGTCAGAAACGAGGCGTTATTAGCGACGGTGTCATCATCCAGAAAGAATTCAGGAAATTTTTGCTTGATCTTGGCGTCACCGGGAAAGGCTTCACCCTGAATCCACAGTTGAATATGACGCGACTGGCAGTGGTGTGACACCCGTTGCAGGTAGCTCAAGGTACTTTCGCGTTCGTGATGCAGATTTTCAACCCCGGGGTTTTTGTTGTACGCCGGCGGGCGCGCCAGTAACGCCAGGATATTTTGTTGATGCACGATCAGCCCGTTGAAGCGATAACGCGCAATGAGGTCAATTACCTCGAGAAAATGCGGCCAGTGCCAAATCAATGGCGTATTGACCTCCAGCAAGCGTAAAGGGGGGAGCACATTCATCAGGTTACAGCGCTGTGGTTGTCATGCATCGCGCCAGCATAGCAAAGAGTCATCGAGCGTTGTCAATGAGCGCACGCGATATTGGTTAACGTGCTCGAAAAATGGCGACGATACATTGCGTTAACGTCAGAAAAGAAGGAATGGCACGAATGAAGAAAAAATATGCCGTTGTCGGCACCGGAGGGTGTGCCGGCCTCTATTTAACCTCAATCGCCAGGGATTACCAACAAACCAGCACTTTTGTCGCCTTTTGCGACACCAACCAGACGCGCATGCAGTATGCCAATAAAATGATTGGCGAGTGGGGATATGCGCCAGTGCCGTGCTTCAGCGCTGATCAGTTTGAGACCATGATCGCCGAGTGCAAACCCGACATTGTGATCGTGACTTCCATCGATCGTACCCATCACCACTATATTATTCGGGCGATGGAATTGGGCTGCGATGTGATCAGTGAAAAACCGATGACTATCGACGAAGAGAAATGTCAGGCCATCATCAACGCTATCGCCCGTACTGGACGTAAGCTGCGCGTCACCTTCAACTATCACTACGCCCCGCACCACAGCAAGATTCGCGAGCTGATCGCTTCCGGTGTGATAGGCGATGTGTTCTCGGTGCACTTTGAATGGCTGCTGAATACGCAGCACGGTGCCGACTATTTCCGTCGCTGGCACCGTGACAAACGCAACAGTGGCGGGCTGTTGGTGCACAAATCCACCCACCATTTCGATCTGGTGAATTTCTGGCTGCACTCCGAACCGGAAACGGTCTATGCCCAGGGCGATTTGCGTTTTTACGGCAAGGCCAACGCGGAAGCGCGAGGCGTGACCGAATTCTATGCGCGTTCGCATAACAGCGAGGCGGCCAAGGACGATCCGTTTGCCTTGCACATGAGTGAAAGCGCCCAGCTCACGGCGTTGTATCTGGATGCCGAACATGAGGATGGCTACTACCGCGATAAGAGCGTGTTTGATGACGGCATCAACATTGAAGACGTGATGGGCGTCATGGTGCGTTACAAAAACAAAGCGATCATGACTTACTCGCTCAATGCCTATCTGCCCTGGGAAGGGCTGAACGTGGTGTTCAACGGCAGTAAAGGGCGGTTGGAGATGAAGCTGGTTGAGAAATCGTATATCAACGGCGGTGGGCAGAAAGAGGACGAAGGCGCACTGGATCAGTGTGAAATCACGGTTTATCCGATGTTTGATGCCCCCTACAAGGTGCCGGTGGTGTACCAGGCGGGTGGGCACGGCGGAGGCGATCTGGTGATGTTGAACGATCTGTTTGGCACGCGACCCTGTACACGATTCTGTGTAAATGCCTTTTCTCAGTAGTGACCGTCCAGACGATCACCGAACTCGATAATAAAGCGGCTCATAGCCATACGCTAGTCCCTCAGCGGCATCGTCCATTTTTGTGATGCCGCCTGGATTGCCAGCCACACCACC